>CAJLYL010000130.1 GCA_905210855.1 uncultured Clostridia bacterium | reverse complement strand
ATCTCCGATTTGCAGCGCACGATGCGCGGCTTGTTTCGACGCTTGCGTGTGTTTTTAAAATATAATACACATCACCGAGCCGATACGCAAGCTTTTTGTATAAACAAACGGTGTATATTTATTTTTGGCACGTTTTAAATTTTGTGCGTCGGTGTATATGGTTTTAATTCTTGGCTCCTCGTACAGCAGTGCAGCAGCGCTGAACTCGTCGCCTAAGAATAAAAAACACATACACCTCCTTTGACGAAATATATTCGCCGCGTTTCCATGTAATTGCCGCAATTTTTTAAAACAAAATATCACACTCACATATTCATAAACATCACTAATAAAATTACAGCATGAATATTACCAAAAGTGCGATAACAAATCCGTAAATAGCCGTTGCCTCGGCGAGTGCGCAGCCGAGAAGAAGAATTTTTGTAATCTTGCCGTCTGCCTCGGGCTGCCTTGCAACCGCCTCTGCCGCTTTACCTGTTGCTATACCTATACCAATGCCGGCGCCTATGCCTGCAAGAGCGGCTATTGCCGCACCGATTGCTGTTAATGTCATGATAAATTACCTCTTTTCCAAAAAAGTTTTTTATTCCGTTGCCTCTCTTATAAACAACGATGTGAGAAATACAAACACATATGCCTGGATAAGTCCGTCAAATACATCGAAATACAAGCTGAACGGTATCGGGAGAACGAGACCGCACAGATGCTTGATAATCTCCATGATTACAAACGCACCGAGGACGTTTCCGAAAAGTCGCATACACAGCGACAGCGGACGGATGACAATCTCAAGCACATTGAGCGGAGCGACTATCGCTATCGGCTCGGCAAAGCTCTTTGCCCAGCGCTTGAATCCCTTTGCCCTGATGCCTGCCGCTTCGATGAGAATAATGCTCATTATCGCCAGCGCAGCGGTAACGTTGAGATCCTTTGTCGGCGGCTTGAATCCGCAAAGACCGATTAAGTTTGCCACGGCAAGATACAGCAGCACAGTGACTATGTACTGCGCGTATTGCGCCGCACCCTCGCCGAGCATATCCTCCGCCATGCTCTGAAGCTTGGTCACGGCAAATTCCAGCGCGACCTGCCGTTTGCCCGGGTTGTGAACCTTAAGGTTGCGCGTCAGCAGTATTGCAGCTACGGTGAGCGCCGCCATGATTATCCACATTACAACGATAGATTCGTTGATATCCACCGTGCCGATGTGGGGCACATCAAAACTGAACACCGCCTTGCATTCCAGCTGGTCTTTCAGCTCCTCTGCCAGAGTTCCCATGTTTCTCACTTCCTTTCAGGCTGATTTTGATACTAAAAAAACTGCGTCATCTTGCCTTGTATATCAGATGTCGCAGAGTTTCAAAGTTCATGTCATTAATATAGCATAAAAATTGTGATTAATCAATATTAAATCTGCACAAAAAAACCGCCATTTAATGCGCGGAAAGTCGAAAAATTTTTGAGTTTCCCCAAAAATTAAGCGCAAAAGTCTCGGAAAGTGCGTAACAGTGCG
>CAJLYL010000129.1 GCA_905210855.1 uncultured Clostridia bacterium | reverse complement strand
CATAACATATGACCCGAGCCGCTGCCCAAAATAGAATATACACCCCCTCGCCTAATCAGAAATAAATCTTAAGGAGGATACAAAAATGAAGAAAACCATGTGTGCAATCCTCGGAGCGGCGCTTGTCCTCTCCGGCGCGTCAGCGGTGAGCGCTCAGGACGAAAAAATCACCGTAAATCTCAATGGCGAAACGCTTAATTTTGATGTTGAGCCGATTATCGAAAACGACAGAACCCTTGTTCCGTTTCGCACTATCTTTGAAAAACTCGACTGCGCGGTGTCCTATTCCGAATATGACGGCGAACAGGTTGTCACGGCGGAGAGAGGTTCAAGTTACATATCCCTCACAATCGGCGAAAAAACCATGTTTGCCGACGGCGAGGAGATAACGCTCGACGTTGCGCCCAAAGTTGTAAACGACCGCACCCTCATTCCGCTGCGCGCCGTGTCCGAGAGTCTCGACTGCCGCGTTGACTGGCTGGACGACACAAACACCGTTGCCATACACAAGGACGAGGGGCAGTACCCCATAACCTCGGGGCACATGGACAAGACGGTAACCGCGGACGACGGCACAAACCTTATGACGATAAGCTGCGCTTATCCGATAATCGGCGGCGGAAGCGATGTCAACAAGGATTTCATAGCAAAAATCAATGAGGAATACAAAACCCGTGCGCAAAACTATATGACGGAGACAGAAAAAGAATATGCCGCGGACGCCGAAGCACTGATTAAAGAAATGGGCGCAGAGACTTACAGACCGATGAATTTCTGCCTGTCGTTTGAGGTGAACACCAACCGCAAAAATTGGCTGTCGATAACCATGTTCGACTACCGCAATTTCAACGGCGCCCACCCGACAACCACCTGTGACAGCAAGAATTATCAGATGGCGATGTGCAAGGAGCTTGCCCTCACGGACGCCCTCGGTCAGGAACAGAAAGATGCAGACGAAGGCGTAACCGAGGCGTTTAAGCAGTGGTACGCGGACAACAAAGTGCAGGTTACCGACGACATGACGGCAGACCTTGAAAAAGAGGCTGCAAATGTGAACTGGGAGATACACGACGGCAGCATTCTGCTGTATTTCAATCAATATCAGATAGCGCCGTACGCATACGGAATGCCGGCGGTTGAGATTGCATATGACGGAAGCGAAGACGGCGTGGCAATAGACCTGTCCGAAGCAAACCTTGATAAGCTTGAATTTGAGCTTGACGGCAACCCGACAACGGGATATACATGGCAGGCGAAGGCGTCAGACCCCGACAAAGCGGAGATAACCGACGAATACATCGAGGATAAGGTCGGTGAGGATATAGTCGGCGCGGGCGGAAAATACAAATTTACCGTAACGCCCAAAGCTTGCGGCAACCTGACGGTTGAGTGCGTTTATTCGCGCAGCTTTGAGCCGTCCGACAGTGACAAAACCGTCATATATAAGCTGCTTGTCACAAAAGACAACAAAATAACGGTTCTTGACAGAATTGAAAAATAGCTGAAAACAATGCGCCAAA
>CAJLYL010000128.1 GCA_905210855.1 uncultured Clostridia bacterium | reverse complement strand
CTTTTCTTCGTACTGTTGTTTGTCTTCATTTTCTGTCTCCTTTCTTATGAAAAACTATTCTGTATCTGTAAAATTCAAATTTTGAAAGCTGTTTACCGCCGGCGGTGATGATGTGATAAAAATCCCCGCGGGCAACGATCTCTCGCCGTATTACAGGAGGGAGACCGAGCCGGGCAAGATATTTATGAACGGTCAGGAGACCTTTAAGTTTGCCGTGAACACCATGGTAAACGACATAACGGAGCTTGCCGCAAGGGCCGGCATAGCACTTGACGACATCACCCATGTGGTTCCGCACCAGGCGAATGCGCGAATAATTCAGTATGCGGTAAAGCGCCTCGGCATACCGGCGGACAAATTTTTTATGAATATCCAAAACTACGGCAACACCTCAGCCGCAAGCATTGCAATTGCGCTTGACGAGCTGAACAGGAAGGTCGGCATAAACGAGGGCGACATCATTGCGATGACGGCTTTCGGCGGCGGACTCTCGAGTGCGTCGTGCATTATCAGGTGGTAAACGGTTTTGCGGCGCATGAATTGACATACAAACGCAAATGAGAGACCGCGGAGGTGCATTTTGTTTCGGCGAAGCGGGTTCGGCACTGCTGTCCGCACGGCACGGAATAAAATACACATTTGCGGTCGGGGGAGTATCCAATTTGCCGCATATCGTTTCATATAACAAAAATTTATATTAACGGAGGAATTAACTATGACAATCGACAAAATTAAAGAGGTTCTTGCAGATCACCTTGACACAGATACCGACGGTATCACAGAAGAGACCACGTTTGAAGAGCTCGGTATAGATTCTCTTGAAACCGTTGAAATCATGATGGAGCTTGAGGATGAGTTCGACATAGAAATCGCTGTTGCCGATGTCGGCAAGACTGTCGGCTCTCTGGTTGAGTACATCGACGCAAAGAAGGAGTAATAGCTATGTTAAATGCTGCAATATGTGATATGCTCGGAATAAAATATCCTGTCTTTCAGGGCGGCATGGCGCACATTGCGGACGCTCGCCTCGCCGCCGCTGTTTCAAACGGCGGCGGTCTTGGCATAATATCCGCCATGAGCCGTGATGCAAAGTATCTTAAAGAGCAGATAGACATGGCGCGTGAGCTTACCGACAAGCCCTTCGGAGTGAATGTCATGCTCATGAGCCCATACACGGACGAGGTGGCTCAGCTGCTTGCAGAGGAGCGCGTCAGCGTGATAACCACAGGCGCAGGCAACCCGTCAAAATATATGGAAATGTGGCTTTCTGCCGGTATAAAGGTTATTCCGGTGGTTGCGTCCACAGCTTTGGCAAAGATAGTGGAGCGCTGCGGCGCGTCGGCTGTCATTGCCGAGGGCGGAGAATCCGGCGGTCATGTGGGCGACCTCACTACCATGGCGCTTGTTCCACAGGTTTGCGACGCGGTGAGATAGTTGGTCTGCAATGGAAGGATATCGACCTTGAGAACGGCACACTCTCGGTCACCAGGCAGGTGCGGTATGTAAAGGGCGAATTAAAGA
>CAJLYL010000127.1 GCA_905210855.1 uncultured Clostridia bacterium | reverse complement strand
TGCCGAGCAGATACACAACATATGACCCGAGCCGTTGTCCCAAATAAAATATACCCACACGAGACGGTGCACTGATTAAGAATTTTGGAAAAGGAGAACCACCATGCATGACTATATAATCCGCGCCGCAACAGACAGCGGCAGCATCCGCGCTTTTGCGGCATATACAAAAGAAACCGTGGAGCAGGCGCGCATTTATCACAAAACCTCGCCCACAGCCACGGCGGCAATGGGCAGACTGCTCACCGCGGCGGCTATCATGGGCACAACGCTTAAGGGAGAGGACGACATAATTACCTTGCAGACAAACGGCGACGGCCCTATCGGCAGAATGATTGCCGTGACGGACTCAAAGGCTAACGTAAAATGCTGCGTGGGCAACCCGAATGTGGATTTGCCGCTCAACTCCGCAGGCAAGCTTGACGTCGGCGGCGCAGTGGGCAGGCACGGCTTTCTGACGGTCATAACCGACCTGGGACTAAAAGAGCCGTACATCGGCAAGATTCCGCTTGTCTCGGGTGAGATAGGCGACGACCTCACGCAGTATTTTGCCGTGTCGGAGCAGATTCCCTCTGCGGTGGGGCTCGGTGTGCTTGTGGATACCGATTTGTCGGTAAAAACCGCCGGCGGATTCCTCATTCAGGTTATGCCCGAGGCGAGCGAGGAGGAAATAAGCACCCTTGAGAAGAACATTGCCGCTTTTTCGTCGGTTACGTCAATGCTTGATGACGGCAAGACGATTGAGGAGGTGCTCGCCGCGGTTATGGACGGCATAGAGTACCATGTGACGGACAAGATACCCACGCGGTATTACTGCAACTGCTCACGCGAGAGGGTGGAGAAAACCCTCATCACCATAGGCAAAAAGGAGCTTGAGGACATCATGAACACCGATGGCAAGGCACAGCTTACCTGCCATTTCTGCGACGGCGTATATGATTTTTCCAAAGAGGATTTGAAGAGAATTATAGACGAGATTGGATAAAAAACCACGGTGCGGCAAAATTATTTTGCCGCACCGTGGTTTAATTATGGGTAAATTATCGCTTTTTGCTCGGGTCGATGCGGGCATCGACCCCTACCGTCAAACGAAGATTTCACGCAAAGGCGAGGGGCATATGTTGTGTGTCGGCGAGCGCCGGAGCGGATTTGTTTGTGTCGCCCCACATCTGCGCGCTTCCGCCGGAGTAGGTTGCCCTACGGCAACATACCCACATCCGCGCGGCCGAATGCATTGCAGAATCCCGCTTTTTTTCGGCTGCTCCACGCATCCGCTATTGCCTGCGCTATCCTGTCCGACAAAAACTCTGACAGCTCTTCG
The DNA here is from genome assembly GCA_905210855.1 of uncultured Clostridia bacterium. Taxonomy (GTDB): domain Bacteria; phylum Bacillota; class Clostridia; order UMGS1810; family UMGS1810; genus RGIG4708. Next base: position 367 of record CAJLYL010000127.1, on the reverse strand, counting down.
CCGCGCCGTAGTCGCCGATATGTTTATAATGTCCGTTGACGGGATAGATATAAATAAAGGAATATCCACATTCTACTATCAGGAATCGGAAATATGCAAGTGCATGATGGAGCGCGCGGCAGAACCGTCGTGGCGGCAGACCACAGCAAGATAGGACGCACAGCGTTTGCAATGCCGGATGAAGAAAAGAGGGCGCAGGAAATCAGACCGTTTAAGAAAATCAACGATTCATTCAAAAAAATTATAATAACAAAGGACATTGTTCCTTCATTTTATGATGAAAACGGAATTTTGACAATGAATATTTATGATTTCCTGCTTGACGGCAAGAGTCTGGGAAAATAGCTTGAAAAGCGGCGGCACGGGA
>CAJLYL010000126.1 GCA_905210855.1 uncultured Clostridia bacterium | reverse complement strand
GGAAAGCAGCTGCCAAGCGAGAGCTTTGCAAAAAAGCTGTCCGGGATTATGCTCTGCGGCAAAAGCACGATAGACTTTGTAATCGGCGGTTCGCTGGGGTTGAGCGATGAGGTGAAACGTCGGAGCAATTTTCGCCTGAGCTTTTCCGAAATGACCTTTCCGCATCAGCTCATGCGGCTGACACTTACCGAGCAGATATACAGGGCATTCAAGATAAACGCCAACGAACAATACCATAAATAGAATATATAAAAACGGCGCTTGCAGTTAATTTGCGGCGCCGTTTTTTTTCACGCTCTGCTTATTGCAAGGAGTGCCCGGGACACCTCATCGCGGTTGTTGAATCTGCCGAAGCTGAAACGCACCGCACCGTCGTCGCCGCTGCCTATGGTTCTGTGCGCATTGTATGCGCAGTGGAGCCCCGCGCGCGAGGCAATGTCATATTTATCGTTTAATATGCCGGCGAGCGTAACGCAGTCTATGTCGGAGCGGTTAAATGCCACAACGCCGGTTCGTCTGCTCATGTCCGACGTGCCGTAGAGGACGGTATTCGGTATGACGCTCAATCCCTCGATAAAATAACGCGCCAGCTCTCTCTCGTGATGCAGTATGTCATCCGTGCCGACCACGCGCAGAAATTTTATCCCATCAAGCAATCCGGCTATGCCGACGGCGTTTAAAGTGCCGCTCTCGAGTCTATCCGGCAGCTCATCGGGCTGAGTGAGAACTGAGGAATAACTGCCTGTGCCGCCCTGCGTGAGCGGCGCTACATAAGCGTCGGTATTCACGCACAGCACTCCGGTGCCCATTGGGCCGTAAAGCCCCTTGTGACCGGCAAGGCAGAGAAAATCTATATTTTCCATGTCAAAGCCGAGCACACCGCCGCTCTGCGCCCCGTCAACGAGAAAAAGAATCCCCCTTTTGTGCGCCTCGGCGCCGATTTCGGATATATTCTGAACAGAGCCGCATACGTTTGACACATGGTTTACGGCAATCAGCTTTGTGTCGCATCGCACGCGCCTGATAATATCCTCCGCGGCGACAAACCCCTCGCTGTCGCCCCACACCATGTCATACGAGATAACTCCGCGGCGCGCAAGCTCCTCAAGAGGCCGCAGCACGGAATTATGCTCCATGCTTGTGCATATGGCATGACCACCGCCGCACATAACACCGTGAATCACGGTGTTGAGCGCCTCGGTGGTGTTTTTGGTAAAGATAACGGATGACGGGTCATCCAATCCGATAAATTCGGACAGCAGCTCGCGGCAGGTATACACCGTGTCGGACGAGCTGCGAGCCATTCTGTGACCGCTCCGCCCCGGGTTGGCGGCACTCCTTTTCATAAATTCGTATACACCGCGGTACACTCTGTCGGGCTTCGGCCATGTCGTGGCAGCGTTATCAAAATATATCACTTATAAACACCTCTTACAAAAGCTTTGAATAATCATTCTCGCGATAGACTCCCTTGGTGTACACTCCGCTCATTTTTATCATGCTCCACGCCTTGTATAAATCCTCCTCGCGGAGTTTTATGCAATAGCTGCAGCTTTTCACGGGGACAGCCTTCGGGGTCTGCACTACCTTAGAAACAATGGAATATCGCTTTTCCAGTTCGCTTTTGATTTTGTTTGCCGTGGTTATCGAGGCAAAAACAATCAGAACATTATTCAATTTATGTTCCTCCTTTGTCGCGGTGTCGGGAATCACCGATAATGAAAGGTAAATCACATCCCGATGAATATATAAAAATACATTCAATATTATAATATGAAAATATTTTTCTGCTGTT
>CAJLYL010000125.1 GCA_905210855.1 uncultured Clostridia bacterium | reverse complement strand
TTTTTATTGTTTATCATTATCATCAAATATGTCGCCGCATTCCGGACAGAATTTCGGCGGATATGCCGGGTCTTCCGGTTCCCAGCCACACTTATCACATTTATAAAGAGGTGCGCCCGCGGGTTTCGGATTTCCGCAATTTTGACAGAATTTACCTTTATTTACCGTGCCGCATGAACAAGTCCAGCCGTCTGGCGCTGCCTGCGGTTTTCCGCAATTCATACAGAATTTTCCGTTATTGCCCGTCTGACCGCATTCACAGCTCCATCCTGCCGCTTGCGGTTGCTGTGCCTGTTGCTGTTGCTGCTGTTGCTGCTGACCCATCGCAAAAAGATTGCCTGCATTCATACCGCCTGCGTTCTGTGCCATACTCATTCCGAAAAATCCGCCCATTGCACCCATTCCGCCTTCGTTTGCCGCAGCCGTTCTCATAGCGTCTGTCTGACCGCCGACAATGCGGGCCGCCGCAATATTCGGATTTGTTGTCATAACGTTTTCTTCCCACTCGGTAATCTTTTTTCTTTGGTCATCAGGAATAGATACGCCGTTAATGCTCACGGCGAAAAGCTCGATACCGCGCTTTTCCCTCCACTCGGCTTTAAGCTCCTCAGAGAGAGCTTTCGTAACCTCTTTTGTATGTGCCGGAATTTCGGAATACATTATTTTCATTGCCGAAATTTGCGCAAATGCCGGACGCAGAGCGTCTAAGAGCTCACTTTTCAGCATGTCGTCAATTTCCGAACGGCTGTATACATATTCCACATTGCCGCTTACGTTTGTATAAAACATAACAGGGTCGGCTATTTTATAGGAATACACACCGTTGCATCTTAAATCCACCGACAGCTTATAGTTCATAGACTCATCTATCGTTACTCTAAAGGGTACAGGTGAGGACGTACCGAATTTATTTCCTGTTATTTCCTTTGTGTTAAAATAATAAACCCTCTGATCCTTACCGGGTTCGCCTCCGAAAGTAAAACGCTTGCCTACCTGCGCAAAGCTTTGCTTAATGCTTTCGCCTAAGCTGCCGCAGAAAATACTCGGTTCGGTGGAATTATCGTAGACAAACTCTCCTGCCTCGGCGCAAAATTCAACAATTTTGCCCGATTCCACGATAATCATGCTCTGCCCCTCATTTATCGAAATGATTGAACCGTTTGAAATAATGTTGTCGTCTCCCTTTTTGTTGGAGCTTCTTTTTCCCACTCGTTTTTCGCCTTTTGCCACAAGCGTGTCGGCATCCAAGCTTTCGCAGTAGAAAAATTCTCTCCACTGATCAGCTAAAACGCCGCCGAGCGCCCCTGCACCTGCTTTTAAAAGTCCCATAATTCTGTTCTCCTCTCAATTATTTTATTTTTTATACTCTGTTATATCCCATATATCGGGAGTACATATCAGCCTGTCGTTTTCATCCGTATCAAGCGTGATTTTATGTCCGCCGCGTATGACGATATAAATTTCAACATCGCCGCCGCAGTTTATTATATACGGTGTGCCGTCATCTACTTTTTGCAAATTTTTCTTATCGCCGTTTTGAATCAGCTCATTTTCCTCTCCGTACCTCGGAATAACAAGATACCATTTTTCTCTGCCGTAATCGTAATGTCTTATTGCTCGGCGTTTTTCCTCTGGAAGCTCTGAAAAAAGTTTTTCTGCATATTCCTTTGCTGCTTTTTCACCCTCATCTCCCTCTCCGAGATATGCGACCGCCCAATAGGGATAATCATCGATTTCATCGAACTGAAGAGTATTTGCGTATTCTGTACGATGCTCACTGTCGACATACACCATGCCCGGTCCGTCCAGCATAAAAGGTTTTTCTCTGGGAGCCCTGCATCCGAAAAGACCGGCAATAACCG
>CAJLYL010000124.1 GCA_905210855.1 uncultured Clostridia bacterium | reverse complement strand
GAAATTCTGTCCGGAATGCGGCGACATATTTGATGATAATGATAAACAATAAAAAAGCGGAGGGTATAAAAATTATGAAAAAGTTATTAGCATTAATTTTGACAATCGGAATGATATTCACACTCGCAGCATGCGGAGAAGACAAGACGGGAAGCAGTGATAAACAAGGTCATGGGGCTAAAAAGATTGACTACGCGAATATGACAGAGGATGATTTGATAAAAGAGTTTATAAAAGATGAGAAGAATATAACCCTGGATGAATTTGTAAATCTTGTTTCCACATATTCATATGCAACAATCAACGATAAGCTTGAGCTTGATGAAAATATAACAGACAAAGCAATCAAAAAGCTTAAGGATAACAAGGCAGCTCTCCCTTCGGCAAAGGAATTTGTTGAGCCGCTTTTAAAAAGCGAATCACCCCAGGTAAGAGGCTATGCTTTTTCGAATATCTCCACGTTTTTCGGGGCAAGTGACTCGCATAAAGCGGCAGCAAAGGAGATTCTGAAAACAGAAAAAGAGCCTTATGTTATTAAATGTGCGGTAAGAGCTCTCGGCAATGAAGGCGGTAAGGATGCAGAAATCGGCAAATTCCTCCTTGACGCGGCAAAGAATGAAAACGCAGTTGTAAGAAGACAGGCGGCGGTTGCTCTCGGAAGCTCATGGAACAAAACCCTTGACGGCGCAGTGGATGCAGAAATCGAGCTGATGAAGGATTCGGATACCGAGGTTCGCAAAGCTGCATATGAGTATGCCGGCCTGCTCGGTGATGACAGGGTGGTTGCGCCTATCTCTGAAATGCTGAAAAACGAGGCTGACGCAGACCTCCATTCAAGCGGTGTAAGAGGACTTGTTTGGCTGTGGTACGATTATCCGTCGCACGAAAGTACAAGCGAAGCGGCATACAGAGCTACAATAGACTATTTAAAAACCACACCGGGCAGCAACAAGGTTCCCGCATGGGCAGCTGTGACAAGCTTTACAAACAAATCCGAGAAGAACTATGCATCATGGAGAGAAAGAGCAACATATTTCAATACGGATGAACTATATGAAGTTATGCTCGGACTTGTAAAGAACGAAAACTTAAGCCACCTGGCACGCGGCTATGCCTGCAAGCCTGTTGCGGTGCACTGCACAAAAGAGCAGTTTGAGGCTTTTGGCGAGGTTGTAAACGCTCTTACCGATAAGAATGCGAAATTTATACAGGATGAGTATCAAAATCAGGCAAAAAAGCTTGAATAGCCACAGAACGGAGGAATGACTATGAAAAAAATAATCGGCGTTATACTGATTATAGGAGGCATTTTCTTTGCTTTGCTTGCTGTAAAAGCTCTTGTGTCAGCGCCGCAGTCCTACGAGAAAATCAGAACTGCGGCAACGATTGAGGACGGCAAGGTCACTCCAGAAAATGAGGGGAAGCTTGTGGTTGTTTCGGGAACTCTTAAACCGGCAGAACAGCTCCAGGACCCGATAACGGGCGTTAAGCTTCCCGGAGTAACGGCGAAAAGAACGGTTTGGACTTATAAGCAGGATACCGGCAGCGGTGATGAAAAAGTGTGGGACTGGCGCCCGGAGAATACCGATTACAGCGAAAAGGCGAATTTTGGAATAAACGCCGAGATACTTACATCAACCATGCTTGCCGCGCCTACTTTGCTCGGTGATTTTAAGGTGGAGAGCGAGCTGCTCAATCCTCTTATAAGAAACACGGAATTTACGAAATATGACGAGGATAGCCTTAAAGACGGCTGGAATGTACTTTCGGGCGGAAAAGAAAGCCGCTACTGCGTTTCAAAAGAACATTGGCTGCCGAAAAAAACAACAGGTATGTACTCAGCGACGGGATATGGATCTCAAAAAATATCCTACGGCATCGTTTCGCCCGACGATCCGCTCGAATATACGATTATCGGCGTACAAAAAGGCGATACCCTGATAAAAAGCGAAGATGTAGATTCGGTTACAACCATAAAGGGAATTATGACGGCACAAGAGTTTGCCGAGGAGAACAAAAAAGGCGTGCGCAGCGGTTCGATTTTCGGCATAATAGCCGGTATACTGCTTGCAGTAATCGGTGTGGGTATGCTGGCATTTCGGAGGCAATAAAAATGAAAATAGACAAAAAAGTATTATCGGGCGGCGGAACATATATTTCAAAAGTGGCAATCGCAAGGCTTACACTAAAGAAACACATACAAATGATTATAGGCGG
>CAJLYL010000123.1 GCA_905210855.1 uncultured Clostridia bacterium | reverse complement strand
CCGCCCACCCGCCGTAGGGGCGGGGTTCTACTCCGCCCGTTTGGGGGAATTGCGGAATTGACCAAAAACGGGCAGAGCAGAGCCCTGCCCCTACTCACCAAAATACGCTCAATTCACATTCGTATATCAACTAACGGATGAATTATTAAACCTAACATCAATTCAAATTTGATACACTATCAGTGGAAGTAGGTGTTCATATGGTTAATATGGGTGAAAAGCTCAAAAATCTCAGAATTAAAAATCGATTAACTCAAAAGCAGGTTTCGGAAAGAATCGGCGTGACGACAAGTGCAATTTCGGCTTATGAATCACTTGTCCGCTACCCTTCATATTCCACCCTCATACGGCTGGCACGAATGTATCATGTGTCAACCGACTATCTGCTCGGCGTTTCAGCGCGCCGCGGCATAAACATTGACGGATTGAATGACGAACAAATCGACCTTATCAGCCGTCTGGCAGATGAATTGCGAAAATAGTATTCTATCGAAGGGACGTAAAATCTAAATGAAGGTATCTTTTATCGGCGGCGGAGACAGAGCACGGATGTGGAGCAAAATCTTCTTCGGCAGAGACGGATTTGAAATCGGCGGTTTCTTCTGCAATCCGCTCGCCGACTGCGCTCAGCTCGCCATAGACACAAACACCAAACTGTACGGCGGCATTGACGATTTGTGCGCCGACTCGGATATGATAATGATTGTAACTGCCGACAGGGTGATGCCGTCTGTCATAAACAGCCTGTCAAAGCTGCACACAAACGGCAAAATTATTGTAAGCACGGCGGACGAGGTACACGCTGCCGAGCTTGACACCGGTTACGAAAATACATATGCGGTAATCAGCGCAGGCGTTGCGGCAGAGCACCTGACCGCCGCCGAGGCAGAATCGCCGTCAATAGTCTGCGAGGCAATCGGCAAAGGCGCCGGCAGACTTAAGGAGGCATTTGACACGTCGGGCATCGACTGCGCCTTTGTCACTCCGCAGCAGCTCGATTTGTATCGCACCGCGATGCATCTTGTTCATTTCGGCACTGCCGCGGTAATAAGCGCCGGTGCAAAGCTTGTGAGAATGTCCGCCGGCAAGAGCGAAAAAGCGCTCTCGCCAAGCATACGCGCCGCAATAGGCGATGTGATGTCCGCCGGGGCGCACAGGATAGGTCATCCTTATGCGGACGGCAAGGCAATACCGATATTTGAGCACAAAAATGTGCTCGATGACGTCGGCATAGACAGCATAACGCAGATGTTTAAGGCTGTCGCGGCGTATCTGGCGGAGACAGAGTGTGCCGACAAGGTGATGGCAGACGAGATTGTAAGACGGCTGAGGCGAGGTTGATGCTTTTTTGTATATTTATGCCTATTGAAATTTGTCGGATTTTGTGATATAATCAGGCAAATAAAGAGAGGCGATAAATATGGCAAAAGTTATAGGATGCATACCGTTGTACGATGACGAAAAAGACAGCTACTGGATGGTTCCCGGCTACATGAAGATGCTTGAGGACGCAGGCGCAGTGCCGCTTATGCTGCCACTGACGGATGACGACGGCATAATTGATTATTTCATGAAAATATGCGGCGGCTTTCTGCTGACGGGCGGACATGATGTATCGCCGTCGCTCTACGGCGCGCCAAAGGGCGAAAAATGCGGCGCCGCCTGCCCCGCGCGCGATTCTATGGAGAAAAAAATCCTTTCAAAAGCCGTTGCGGCGGACAAATCCGTGCTCGGCATCTGCCGCGGAATACAGCTGATGAATGTGTGCCTCGGGGGCAATCTGTATCAGGATTTGCCGAGCGAACACCCGAGTGATACGGAGCACCACATGAGCGCGCCGTACGACAGAGTGGCGCATTTTGTTAATCTGCTCTCCGACACACCATTGCGCACCATAATCGGCAAAGAGCGCATAGGCGTAAACAGCTATCACCACCAGGCGATAAAGAATCTTGCACCGCTCCTCACAGCCGAGGCGATATCGGACGACGGACTGACCGAAGCCGCATATATGCCGGACAAGCGGTTTATCCGCGCGGTGCAGTGGCATCCGGAGTTTTCGTACAAAACAGATGAGAACTCGAGGAAAATCATTGCAGCGTTTGTTGCATCGTGCCGTGAAGATTAAATTTTTCGTAAAATCATCTTAAATTTTGCGGATAAATGGTATATAATGAATTCTGTCGGAGAAATCCGATGTTAAAGGTAAGGCTGAAAACGGCGTAAAAACCGGGCGGTTATATCACTTCATCCCCGTACTTACAGTCGGGAGCGG
>CAJLYL010000122.1 GCA_905210855.1 uncultured Clostridia bacterium | reverse complement strand
CAAATACGGCGGCGCATTCTTCTTTACTCTCGATGATTTTATGCTTGAATCGGAGCATGACGAGACAGACGAGAAAATCATGGAAAAACGAAGCAACGCAATGAAGCTGAAAGGAATAATAATCGACCGCGAGGATGTGCTCAATGCATTTGAAAAATCCACTGTCGCGTACAATTCAAACAAAGCAAGTGCGGAGCAATTCCGCATTCTCGGCAGATATTTAAAGAAGCTTGCAGCCGACGCATGGATGAACCTGACAGACGGCAGCATTGACATGAATCCGTATCTGCGCGCAGGCAAAACACCATGTACATATTGTCCGTACCGCACTGTTTGCAGATTTGACGAAACACAGCCGAACAGCGGTTATAACAGACTCGCCTCTATGAAAAATGAGCAGGCATGGAAATATATCAAAGGAGAACTTAGCGATGTGGACGAGTGAACAGCAAAATGCCATTGACGCGCCGATAGGCGATATAATAGTCACGGCGGCGGCAGGCTCAGGCAAAACCGCGGTCATGGTTGAACGAATTATAGGCAGACTCACCGGCGAAAATCCCGTGGACGCGGACAGAATACTGGTGGTTACATTCACCAATGCCGCGGCGGCGGAGATTAAGGAAAGAATAATGAAACAAATCATTGCCGAGATAGACAAGGGCGCGGGCGAAACGCTCAAACGCCAGCTTGTTCTTCTCAACAATGCCGACATATGCACCATACACAGCTTTTGCCTCAATGTGGTCAGGGCAAATTTCAACAAGCTGAACATAGACCCGAATGTGAAAATCGGCAAGGCGAGCGATTTGGAGCTTATGAAAAAAAAGGCGCTCGACGATGTGCTTGAAGAGCATTACAACGCCGATGACGAAAGCTTTCTGCGCCTTGTGCGCGCATACGGCGGAAAAAGCGACAGCTGCATAGCGGCTATGGTCGGCGAGCTGTGCGCGTTTTCAAAAAGTCTGCCCGACAGCGCAAAATGGCTGAAAAATCTTGCCGCGTCGGCAACGCATACTGCGGAGCAGATTATGCCCGTGATTCTCGATTATGCCGTAAAAACCTGTGCCGAGGCGGTCAAGATATACGATAAGGCGGTGCAGAAGTGCAGTACCGACCCGGAATATGCGGACATAAGCAATTTTTTGGAGCTTGAAAAGGCTCCTGTTCAAAACGCCTGCGCCTCAAAAACGTGGGAAGCCCTTTACAGTGCGCTGTCCGAGGTGAATTTTGCCACGCTGCGCCTGTCAAAAAAGAATGACAAAACACTTGCCGATACGGTGAAGGAGCTGCGCGAAAAGGCAAAGAATACTGTCAAAAATCTAATGAAAACCTATGTTAATACCGATGAAGCCGGTGCGCTTCGCGATATTGAGCTCCAGCAGCCATATGTTGCAAAATTGTGCGAGCTTGCGCTCGAGAGCGATGAACGCTACGCCGCGGCAAAAAAGGAAAAATCTCTGATAGATTTTTCCGACTTTGAGCATCTGTGCCTTGCGGCGCTGCGCGACGGCGGCAAGCCGAGCGATACTGCGCTTGCCCTGTCCGAGAGGTATGAGGAAATATACATAGACGAATATCAGGATTGCAACGGCGTGCAGGAGGAGATTTTTAAGCTAATCTCAGGCGTACACACCGGCAGAGCCAATATTTTTGCCGTGGGCGACATGAAGCAGAGCATATATAAATTCCGCGATGCCGACCCCAAGCTGTTCAAGGCAAAATGCGACACCTACCCGAACTACGAGAGGGGAAAGCAAAAACCTCAGTCAAAAATATCTCTGAGCATGAATTTCAGAAGCCGCGCCGAGGTTCTCGCGTGCGTTAATTCGATATTTGCTCAGGTTATGAGCGAGGACATGGGCGAGCTCGAATACGGCAAGGACGAGCATCTGCATTTCGGAAGCGGCTGCTACACCGAGACAATTGACGACAATAAATATGCCGATGTGGTGCTGATAGAAAAGAGCGGAGGCGCAAGAACAGACGACGCCACGGAGGAAGACGAGAATGAAAGACGCGAATACGGCAGAGAGTATGCCGAGGCGGTGTATGCCGCCGACCGCATTAAAAAGATGATATCCGACCCGGATTACCGCGTTTTTGACAAACGTATTGGGGGATACAGACACATAGAATACCGCGATATAGTGATTCTCATGCGCAGCGCGAATTCTCATTCCGCGGCGTATTCCGATGTGTTTTCGGCAGCCGGAATACCTGTGTTTACGGATGTAGGGGGGTATTTCGGCTCAAAGGAGATTGATTTTCTGCTCAATATACTAAAAATCATCGATAATCCGCTTGACGATATCCCGCTTGCGGCGG
>CAJLYL010000121.1 GCA_905210855.1 uncultured Clostridia bacterium | reverse complement strand
GAGCCAACGCACAAACCCCCTCAAGGCGAGGGGTGTATATTTTATTTTGAAAACCGATAGCAGCCAAAGGTATGCGTGTGTTTTCAAAATATAATATACACCCCGAGCCGATACACAGGGAAGCCTAACTGTGAGGCGTTAATTCTGTTCCCTTATTTTAAGAATTCTTGTGACCGCCGGAGAGAGCACCACATTCACACCCATCTCCACAAGGAAATTGACCCCCACAAGCGACACTATCATATACTTTGCGGAATCCGCGCCAAAGCCTGCCGCCTGCGCCCCCTCGCGCACCGCACTCATAAAGAATAGCTTGCAGCCGATGAGGAACACACCCGTGTTCACAATCGGGCAGATAATCGACGCGGCAACGACCGCCGCGTATACATTAAACCGCTTGACACTGCGGAAAACAAGCCCTGCCGCCAGTCCGCACAATGCACCCTTGGCAAGCACAGTGATGACAGTGCCGAGGGGATTTATCCCCAGGAAAAGCCCTGCATCGCCCGAGGCAAGCACAACCGCGCCGAACACAAATCCGAGCCACGCGCCGCAGCTGACTCCGCACAGCGCCGCACCCACAACTATGGGTATGAGCACAAGCGAGATTGAGAACGGGCCAAACTTGATAAAAGCCCCCATGAACTGGAGCACCACGACAACCGCCGTGAGCACCGCAGCCGTAACCATCTGCCGAGTTGAAACATTGCTGCTTCTTTTCATAAACAAATTCCTCCTTGCTGTCGTCCGCGCATGGCGGTACAACGCATTTTTTATTAATCATCACTCGCCTGTACGGGTCGGAGCGAAAGTAAAAAAACGTCTCCGCCCGCGGGCACGGTGTTGATTTTATTATTTGTTCTTTTTGTACAAAATATTTAATCCCTTGAGCACAAGGTCTCTGTCTGTGATGATGTCGTGCCTGCACAGCGGAATAATAGTGTCTGCCAGTCCGCCGGTGGCGACGATTTTCAGCTCCTCGCCCGATTCCTCAATATAGCGGTCTATCATGCCGTCTATCATTGCCGCATTGCCGAACACCACTCCCGACAGCATACAGTCAACGGTGTTTTTGCCGATGACGGATTCCGGCGGCTCGAGACTTATCTGCGGCAGCTGAGCCGTGCCGCTCGCCAGGGCACTCAGGCCAATGTTCACCCCGGGGATTATGGACGCACCGTAAAAAGCTCCGTCGCGGTTGGTTATCATGATTTTGGTGGCTGTGCCCATGTCTATTATGAGCGCAGGGCTGCCGTATATATAGTGCGCGGCAACACAGCCGCAGATGAGGTCTGCCCCCACCGTGGACGGATCGTCGCACAGGAGATTTATGCCCGTCCTTATGCCCGGGCCGACGGTGAGCGGCTCAATGCCGTATACCTGGTGAACCGCCTGCTTCACCGCCGTGTTGAGCGGCGGCACGACGGACGCTATGATTGCCCCGTCTATCTCGGCTTTCGCCACATTGTAAAGTGCCAGCACACTGAGCAGCTTTGCAGCGTATTCATCCTTCGTCTTGACGGCGTCGGTGGATATGCGCGCCTCAAAGCAGAGCTTATCTCCCGAAAATCCGCCGATTACGGTGTTGGTATTGCCTATGTCTATTGCAAGTATCATGAGTATATCCCCCGTTTCCAAGTGATATTCTATCAAAAAGAATTGCCCGTGTCAATCTCTCGGGCGCAAAAGCAGAAAATATTTTTTTGGAATGGTTACGAATATTATGCTTTCGCAGAAAACATAATATTCGTAATATCCTCAATGCCTGCGCAAATCCTTTGCGAGCGCAACGAGGTGCCCCATCTGCTCGCCGCTCAATCCCTTTGCCGCATTCAAAAGCTCGGACGCCCTGCGCGGATCGTGCAGCTGCGTGTCAAAAAACTCCGACGGCGTGACCCCGAGATAATCGCAGATGTAGAAAAACACTGTCATTGACGGATAGCTCATTCCGGTTTCTATGTTGTTGATGTAGCTCGGGCTCTGCCCTATCGACAGGCTCATGTCACGCGCCGACACACCCTTGTTTATTCGCAGTTCGGACAGCCTTTGGCTGAAATCTTTGTGTTCCATATCTCATCATCCTTTATATAATTGTACTATATATGATGTGACGATATATCCAAATATATCATTAAAAGCAATTGACACATACAATTAAATTTGATATAATGAGATAAATAACCAAATTGGCATTGAGGTATAGCATGAAAGAAACAGTTATTTTTATTTTAGCTGCATTCGCCGCAACGCTCGGCTTATACTGCGGCAGACTGAACAACCGCCGCAAAAGATAGAGAAAATAAAAAAGTGCGATGACTCGCACCTCAACACCCCTGCCCCTCAATCTTGAGGGG
>CAJLYL010000120.1 GCA_905210855.1 uncultured Clostridia bacterium | reverse complement strand
TGACCCTCTGCTTGTAAGGCAGATGCTCTCCCAGCTGAGCTAAGCTCCCACATTGTCGTATTTATCAGCGACTTATATAGTATATCGCATAATGGGCGAATTGTCAATACTTTTTTAAAAATTTTTTTGCGTTTTTTCTGATTTTATTTAAATGCGGTTGCCGCCGCGGTTAAGCCGAGGATGACTTGTTTGAATTTTTTGTTTATTTTGTTACATCCGTTATCAAAAAATTTTTTGAGTGTTTTTTGAGCATAAAATTCATTTTTTATTTAAACTCTTGCGGCGCAATTGGTTAAAATTGCAATACAAAAGTTGAAATCAGTATACACAGAGTCGTGTGTGTGAGCTTTTTTAAGAGGGCAGAGCCCTCTTAAAAAAGTAATAGTGAAAAGTAAATAGGTTCGGTGCGAATCCTGCGCAGAGGCGAGGGGGTGTATATTATTTTGTGCTCCGAAAGTATTTCGCCGACGGATGTGTATGTGTTTTTTATTCTCAGGCGGCGAGTTCAGCGCTACCGCCCTGCTGTCTGAGCCGACAAGAATAAAAAATACATACACAGACGGCACAAGTTCTTATGCGCGTCAAAATAAAATATATACCACCGAGTCGCTACACAAGCCCATGCACTCTCCAAACCGCTTGCGCAATTATCTTGCCTGATATCTTTCGTAAGCCTCCTGCTCATATTGCAGGTATTTTTCAAGGCCGCGCGATTTCAGCTCGTTGCGGAAATCGTCAAATTTACTGAGCGGCTCAACGCCCATGATAAATTTAGCCTGCATTTCATCTTTATATGTCTCAAGATTTTGGATAACAGATGCAATCTCTGTCTGCTGCTCTGTTGTAAGGCTTACATCCGGCATAAGGTGTTTCTTCATGTCAAGATCTGTCCAGTTGTTAAGCGCTTCCTTCTGCTGAGGCAGATTTGCATATTGCTCCATATATCTTCTGTCCTGAATAAACGGACCCGTCATGTGCGAGCGTGCGTATTTTGCGAGTGCCGCCGCCATGGAAAGCCCATCGGGGTTCTTGGTGACAACGTCGGTGTAGGTCGGGTAGCCGTCAACCATGTTGTAGCTCTCGCCCTCTATACCAAAGTTAAAGAGCATCTGACCCTCCTCGCTGTAACCGTAATCAAGCAGTTTAAGTGCCGCTGCCTTGTCCTTGCAGTCCCTGGAGATAACAGCATACTGACCGGCAACAGGGAAACTGTAACTGCCTATCTGCGGTTTGTCGCCGCGGTTAAGCACCGGATATTTTGCTCCGGCAAGGTTGAATTTCTCGTCCGTTGCAGCAGCCATCCACTTGCCTATGCCCGAGCCGCAGCTGCCGTAGGTGGCGCCCGACACACCGTTAAGGATGTTTGTCTGAACAGTCGCATTGTCTAACGCAGCATAATCCGCATCAAGCAATCCGGCACTGTACCAACTGTTCATCTGCGTGAGGAAATCTTTATAAGCATCCTCCACAGGGCCGTATTTTACCTTGCCGTCATCGATGTACAGTCCATCACAAATTCCGTATGAACCCACAAAAATACCCCATAATTTCATATTCCAAGCAGGAAGCGAGAGAGGTGCCTTTGCACCCTTTTTCTCCTTAAAGGCAGTGAGCATGGTTGTCCAGTCGTCAATAGTCTCGGGCACATCAAGTCCGAGGTCGTCGAGCCAATCCTTGCGGACAATGGGGCCTGCGCTTGTGAGCAGATAGTCATCGCCGCGGATAAACGGGAAGCCGTAGTATTTGCCGTCGTCTGTCTTAATCATTTTGTCAATGTCTGATTTGTCTTGAACATAGCTGTAAAGATTCGGCGCGTCGTCCTTGAGATTAATGCTCTGGATAATGCCGTCTGACAAAGCCTTTGCTGCGCCGCCGGGGTAATTGGACCAAGTATATTCAACGATATCCGGCATATTGCTCATGGCAACCATGATGTTGAATTTTTCGGTCTCTTGCCCCTGCGCCGGGTGCTGATACTCAATCTGCACTCCCGTGCGTTTCATCAGTTCCTTTGCGAATTCAGTGTCGCCAAGATTGCTTACTGTTTGCGCCGTGTTTGAGTCAAGCGGCATCCAGTATGTAATCTTGCCTGAATCGGCACCAGTTTTTGCGGTGTCGCCATTGCCGCAGGATGTCAGCTGAGCCGACATTGCCGCCGCGGCAAGGACACATACGATTCTTTTGATGTTCTTGTTCATGAGTGTTCCTCCTAACAGATTATATTCCATAATCCATTCTAACACAGAGAACAAAACATTAAAAGTTACTACAATTTAACTTAGGGTATACATCCTTAGCCAAAATTGAATTTCGGGCTGATATTTATTGTTTTTTGTGAAAAATAATAAGTATCAGCGAGCCGATACACACCAAATTCTGCGCAAAGGCGAGGGGCATATGTTGTGTGTCGGCGAGCGCCATAGCGGCTGCGT
>CAJLYL010000119.1 GCA_905210855.1 uncultured Clostridia bacterium | reverse complement strand
GCAAATGTATAAAAAAGACTTTATATACTTGACACTTTAAGTTGTTTTAAAGATTGTTTTCACACAGCCTGTAAAAAAAGATTTTGGTGTACGGAATTGGAACATATACGATCGGTGACTTCGGAAAGCGACCGATCGTAGCCTCATAGCAGGCTGACTTCAGGATAAAACCGTTACTTTTAAGCGGTCTGTCCATTTTTTTATTCTGGTATCGGTTCGGTCCGATTCATTATTATCGTCGATCGGGAGCCCGACAAATTTACCGTCGATAACTCCACCGGAACCATCGAAACGATATTCAGAGGGGTCTACTTCTCCCGTAAAAGTACAACCGGTGTGTTGAAGCTCGTGATAGATGACACCCAAAGCATCACAAAAACTGGAACTAAAACTGACCGAATCTCCGCATCCGAACAAGGCGACGGTTTTGTTTTTCAGATCCATATCTTTGAGTTTGAAAAGGAAATCATTCCAGTCGTCCTGCATTTCCCCGACTCCCCAGGTCGAACAACCTAATAACAATACTTCGTAGGGTTGTACGGCATGGGGCGTTGTATCGGCGACATTGTGTACATCTTCTTTCCCGATCCCCAATTGAATAGCGATTTTATTCGCTACAGATTCGGTATCACCGTTGGTGGAACCGTAAAAAATACCTGTTTTTTTCATAATTATCTGTCTCTGCCGCCCCTTTGAGCACCGCGCTTTTTTGCGCCGCGCGCTCCGAAGCGCTCCTTGCCGCGTCCGTATGCCGCAGTCTTGCCCCTGCCGCAGGCGCTTGATTTTTCAAAATATGACCTTGCGGTTTTGCTCTGCGCGGCGGTTTTCTTTTTGACTTCTTTCTTTTTCGGCTCAATGACACGCAGTGCGGCAAGGTCTATCGTCCTGTGCTCCTTGGAGCGCTTGTAGATGACGAACTTCCTGCCTATGGCGCACACCGGCTCGCAGCCGTCTATGCTCTCCGCTACCGCCTCGCACATGGTACGCGAGTCAACAAGAGCATTTTCGAGCACATGAATCTTCACCAGCTCGTTTTTTTCAAGCAGTCTGTCTATCTCCTCAAGCTGATTGTCGGACAGCCCGCCTTTTCCTATCTGAAATACGCTGTCTCTGCCGGCGGCAAGGCTCCGCAGAAAAGCGCGCTGTTTACTTGTAAGCATAATTTATTCCTTTCGATAATGGCTGTGCAGCTTTTATTATATGCACACATATATAATTATATAAAATTAACCGCCGTTTGTCAATGAAAACGGCGGTTAATCTGTCGTATTTTGTATAAATTAATGAAATATACACAAATATTAAATATTCTATTTTACAAAGTCAAATTCAACGTCATACATTTTTACCGTGTTGCCCTCGGCAATGCCGCGTTTTTCGAGTGCCTTTATCACACCCTTGCGGCGCAGCGCATTCTGAAAATACTGCAATGATTCGCTGTCCTCAAAATTGGTTGACCCCACAAGGCGCTTCACCCACGGTCCCTCCACGATATATGCGCCGCTGTCGTCGCGGCTTATCTCAAACGGAGCCTCGTCCTCATAGGTGATGACAGTCTCCTCCTCTCCGCCGTCAATCTCTATCACCGGCACGGGAATGGTGTCGAGTATGCCCGAGACATATCTCATAAGCTCCGAAATGCCGCTGTTTGTAGCTGCGGATATGCGGAAAACCTTGTATCCGCGCTTCTCCATTTCATCGCAGAAGCCATCGTACACCGCCATGTCGTAAGCCACATCCTTTTTGTTGGCAACGACAATCTGCTGCTTCTCGGCAAGCGCCGGATTGTAGGTGGTTATCTCGTTGTTGATAAGGTCAAAATCCTCTATGGGATTTCTGCCCTCTATGCCGGACGCGTCCACAACATGGAGCAGCAGACGTGTGCGCTCCACATGGCGCAAAAATTCGTGTCCGAGACCTATGCCCTCGCTTGCGCCCTCTATAAGACCCGGTATATCGGCAATGACAAAGCTGCTGCCTGCGCCCAGGTCAACCACGCCGAGATTCGGCTCAAGGGTAGTGAAATGATAATTGGCAATCTTGGGTCGGGCGTCACTCACCACGGAAAGCAGTGTGGATTTGCCCACATTCGGAAATCCGACAAGACCGACATCGGCAAGGAGCTTAAGCTCTAAGCTTATCTCCCTCTTTTCGCCATCGGTTCCGCTCTTGGCAAAACGCGGAATCTGGCGCGTCGCCGTGGCAAAATGACAGTTGCCCCAGCCGCCGCTGCCGCCCTTTGCGGCAACAAAGACTTGTCCGTCCGTCCTCATGTCGGCTATGAATTTGCCGCTGCCGAGATCTTTTATAACAGTGCCGACAGGCACTTTGACGGTGAGGTCGGCGCCGTTTTTGCCGTTGCACCGCGCCGCCCTGCCGTCCTCGCCGTTAGGCGCTTTGTACACGCGGCGATAACGAAAATCCGCCAAGGTGCTCAGCTTACCGTCGGCAACAAATATCACGCTGCCGCCGTTGCCGCCGTCGCCGCCG
>CAJLYL010000118.1 GCA_905210855.1 uncultured Clostridia bacterium | reverse complement strand
GCTACTGCACTGCTGTCCGAGTCGGCAAGAATAAAAAATACATACACAGACGGCACAAGTCTTATTTTACAGCCTCTAAGTCATTCGGTTTGAATCAACCCGAATGACATCTCCCTTTGCACAGGTATACTAAGCAAGCCGCAGCGAAAATGTGAACGAGGCGTATTCGTCCACCACGCTGTCCGCCCATATCTTTTCGTCGTGGCGCGCAATGATGTTTTTCACAATATACAGCCCCAGCCCAAATCCGCTCCTGTCCATGCTGCGCGATTTGTCCGCCTTGTAGAATCTGTCCCAGATGAAATCAAGCTTTTCCTTTTCTATGCCGTGACCGGTGTTTTTTATCTCCACATATGCCCTTATCTGGTGAGTCCATATGCGGATGGATATTTTGCCGCCGTCCGGCGTAAACTTCATGGCGTTGTTGAGCAGATTTATCAGAACCTGGGTTATGGCGTCTTTGTCCGCCCTAACCATGCACCGCCCGTCGGGGATGTTCGTCTCTATGTCGAGATGTTTTTCATCTATTTGTTTTTCAAATTTTATTAGCGCCTGACACGCCAGGTCGTTTATGTCAAATTCGGTTATGTTCAGCGGCACTTCGCCGTTTTCCATGCGGCTGAGGCTGAGCAAATCCGTCACAAGCCTTGACAGCCGCTTGCTCTCGGAGAGGACTATCCCGAGATACCTGTCCCTGTCCTCCTCGCCGATGGTTCCGTCAAGGATTCCCTCCACAAAGCCGGATATCGACGTCATGGGGGTGCGCAGCTCGTGCGACACATCGGACACAAAGCTTGAGCGCATTTTCTCCAGGTTATCCAGGCTCTTTGCCATGTTGTTGATGTTGGCGGCAAGCTCGCCCAGCTCGTCTCTCTCGTCATACTCCACGCGGCGCGAAAAATCGCCCTTGGCAAACTCGTTGACAGCCTCATTCATGCGATGAACAGGTGTGGTAATCTTTTTTGATATCACATAAAACAGTATCATGGAGAAGAACATCGACAGCAGCATCATGGCGAGGATTTCGTTGAACATACCGTTGTAGGTGCTCTTGATGTCCGGCACCGGCTGACACAGGAACACCCCGGCAAACACTTCGCCGTTGCTCTTGAGCGGTGCGCCCACGGTGAGCATGGATTGACCGTCAAACAGCTCGTCCAAAAGCCCCGTGCCGCTCACCTCATGACCGGATATCACGGGCTTGTATACATCTGCACGCAAGGCGCGGTTTATATATTTGTCCTTGCTCAGTCCCGACACGGTGATTATCCTGCCGTCGGTATCGAACACTATGACGGACGCGTCGAGGTTGTACGAGATGTTGTCTATCATGGTGCGGTAGATTATGTTCATGTTGGTTGACTGGTTGGCAAGCGCCACGCGCGATATCTCGCCGATTCGCACAACGTTGTTGCTGAGCAGTTCTGTTTTCTGCTTAATGGCGTTTGTCTCCACATATCGGGTGAACACCAGCGTCATTATGACAAAGGTCATCAGAACCACCGTCGCGCTGCCTATGAGCATACTTTTGAGAATACTCTTTTTCAACTTACTTCACCTCAAACTTGTAGCCGACGCGGCACACGGTTTTAAGCTCCCACAGGTCGGAGTATTTCTCTATCTTCTCGCGCAGGCGCTTTATGTGTACGTCTATGGTGCGGCTGTCGCCGAAGAATTCATATCCCCACACCTCGTCAAGCAGCTGGTCGCGCGTGAAAACCTTGTTCGGGTGAGAGCAGAGGAAATACAGCAGCTCCAGCTCCTTCGGCGGCACTTTCACCACCTCGCCGTCAAGCTTCAGCTCAAAGGTGTCCATATTTATGTTGAGTTTGGGGAAAGAGACTTCGTTTTTCTTTTCTTCTTTCGGTTCGGAGCGGCGCAGCACCGCCTTCACCCTCGCCATAAGCTCATTCGGTTCAAACGGCTTCACCATGTAGTCGTCCGCGCCCAGCTCCAGCCCGAGCACCTTGTCAAGAGTCTCTCCCTTGGCGGTGAGCATGATGACAGGTATAGTGCTTGTCTTGCGCATCTCCTTGAGCACATCTATGCCGTCTATCCCCGGCAGCATGATGTCAAGTATCACCGCGGCGAGCTTGTTCTCACGGAATGCCTTAAGCGCCGCGTGACCGTCGTTTGCGGTGATTACATCGTATCCGTCCTTCTTAAGATACAGTCTCACCAGTTCGCATATGTTTTTGTCGTCGTCCACGACAAGTATTCTGCTTGCGTCACTCATTGTATATCACTCCCGTTTTTCTTTTGTTCAAATTCATTTTCTATCTCAACTATTTTTATAATCAATATGGCGATTATCGGCCCGAAAATCATTCCGGCAACGCCCACGGCGCGCAGACCCACATACATTGCCGTTATGGTGATGAGCGGATGCAGACCTATCTGCGTGCTGACAACCTTTGGCTCGGTGAACTGACGCACAACAAGCGCGCACACGTACACTATCACCAACCCTAAAGCGAGCGCGTATTTTGCCTCTATCAGCGAGATTATTGCCCAGGGGATGAGCACCGTGCCCGTGCCGAGAATCGGTATTGCGTCCACAAACGCCACCGCAAGCGCAATCACGGGGGCGTTGTCCACGCGCAGTATCAGGAAACCGATGAGTAATACGCAGAAGATTATGCACATGAGTATCAGTTGTGCGCGGAAGTACGCGCCGCACGCCTCAAAGAGTTTCTTTTTTATACGGCTTATTTTTTCAAACCGCTCTTTCGGCATAACCCTCATCATAAATCCCGATATTCTGACGCGGTCGTAACTGATGAAATATGTTGACAAAATGAGCACCACCGTGAATATGAGAATCCTCGGCAGCCGTGCCGCTATGTCTTGC
>CAJLYL010000117.1 GCA_905210855.1 uncultured Clostridia bacterium | reverse complement strand
CGCGCCGCGGCTGCCGTTTACCGTCACGCCCACCGCGCGCGCGTGACCGCCGCCGCCCAGTGCCGCCGCTATTGCCGACACATCGGCATATGCGTTTGACCGCAGACTGATTTTAACCTCGTCCTCGCTCTTCACCTTTAGGAAAACCCCCACTTCCACACCCTCTACGGTGCGCGGCATGGATGCAAATTCGTCCACCATGTCAAATGTCATGCCGTGGCGCGAGAGCATATCGTAATCTGCCGTCATAACGCAAATAAGACCGTTCTCGAAAAACTGCGCACCGTTTATCAGCTCTGCCGATACGGCAAGCGATTTCATGGTGGTAGTCTCAAACAGTCTTTTGACGATTGCGGACGAATCCGCGCCGCCCTCCATGAGAGACGCGGCAATGCGATGTGTGCGCGGCGTTGTGTTGGAATAGCGGAAACAACCCGTGTCGCTTGCTATCGCACTGTAAAGATTGGTACAGATTTTCTCTGTAAGATTGCAGCCGAGGCCGTTTTTGATAAGTTCAAAAACAATCTCCCCTGCCGCGGCGGCATGGGGTTCAACCAGATTGACCGAAGCAAAACCGCCGTTTGTGGCGTGGTGGTCTATGCAGGCGGTTTTGTCAAACTGCTCAAAGGCAGACCGCAGACCGCCCAGCATATCGGGCGACGCCACATCCACGGCTATGCACGCTCCGGCGCAAAAATCCGCCGGAGTGCGCAGCGCCTCGTCCCACAGATACGCAAGACGCTCCGGCGGCTCATCGGACAGTGACACAAACGCCGTCTTGCCCATGCCGCGCAGGGCATACGCAAGCGCCGTCACCGAGCCGAGGCAGTCGCCGTCGGGATTTCTGTGGGGCATGAGTATAAAATTGTCGTTAGCTTTGATAAAATCTGTTACCGTCATTTTTTATCACCGTTAATCTTGTGTATAATCTCATCTATATGCATACCGTTGTCTATGGAGCGGTCAAGCTCGAACACCGGCTGGGGCACAATGCGCAGATTAAGGCGCGAGGCAATCTCTTTTTTGATGTAGCCGGTTGCGCTCTCAAGCGCCTTCATGGTGTCTTTTTTCTTCTCGTCATCGCCCATTACGCTGACATAGATTTTTGCATATTTAAGGTCTTTTGTCACACGCACCGAGACCACACTTGTGAACTCGCTCATGCGCGGATCTTTTATTGTGCGAAATATCGACGCAAGCTCGCGCATCATTTCGCCGTTGATTCTCTCTGTCCTTACGAATGACATGGTTATCACTCCTATCATACATGGTGATTGGACTGTAAAAAAGCGCACCGACCGCAGCCGCAAAATCAAAAACAAAGCCCAATACCATCAATACATATAATTTGCTCAAAGGCGAGCAGGTGTATATTTAATTTTGAGTGAGCGAGTTCTGCGCTACTGCACAGCTGTCCGAGTGAGCCAAAATTAAATATATAACTGCGAGCCGGCCGCCTTAATTTTTAACCTCTTCCATAACAAACGACTCTATCACATCGCCGAGTTTGATATCGTTAAAGTTCTCTATGCCGATACCGCACTCATAGCCGGAGGCAACTTCTTTTGCATCATCCTTGAATCGTTTGAGTGACGAAAGCACACCCTCGTGGATGACAATGCTGTCACGCACAATTCTCACCTGAGAATTTCGCGTAACCTTGCCGTCCGTGATGTAGCAGCCGGCAATTGTGCCCACGCCGCTTACCTTGAAGGTATCGCGCACCTCGGCATGACCGAGCACGTTCTCCACAAACTTGGGCGCAAGCATACCTTTCATTGCCGCCTCTATCTCCTCTATCGCCTGATAGATTACGCGGTAGAGACGAATATCCACATTGTTGCGCTTTGCCGAATCCACCGCCGACGCCGCCGGACGTACATTGAAACCGACGATAATCGCGTTGGACGCCGCCGCAAGCATAACGTCGGACTCGGTTATTCCGCCTACGCCGCCGTGAATGCAGTTTACGCGTACTTCCTCGTTGCTCAGCTTGGACAGCGACTGCTTGACAGCCTCCACAGAACCCATAACATCGGCTTTTACAATGATGTTGAGGTCTTTAACCTCTCCTGCGTTTATCTGATTGAACAAATCGTCCAGGCTCACTACGCTGCGCGCCTTTATCGATTCTTCCTTAATCTTCTCTTTCCTCTTTTCGACAACGGCTCTCGCCTTTTTCTCGTCGTCAACCACATAGAATGTGTCGCCGCCGTCCGGCACCGTCGCCAGACCGATTATCTCAACAGGCACTGACGGACCGGCTTTCTTTATCTTGTTGCCGCGGTCGTCCGCCATTGCCCTGACATGACCTACGCTTGTGCCGGCGATGATGAGGTCGCCCGTGCGCAGAGTACCGTTTTGCACAAGCACCGTCGCAACAGGGCCTCTGCCCTTGTCCAGGCGCGCCTCTATGACCGTTCCCTTTGCCTTGCGGTCGGGGTTTGCCTTAAGCTCCTTCATATCTGCCACAAGCAGAACCATCTCAAGCAGTTCTTCTATATTCTGCCTGAATTTTGCGGATATGTTCACAAATATCGTGTCGCCGCCCCACTCCTCGGGGATGAGGTCGTACTCCGTCAGCTCCTGTTTGATTCTGTCGGGGTTTGCCCCCTCCTTGTCTATCTTGTTGACGGCAACTATTATGGTAACTCCGGCAGCCTTGGCATGGTTTATCGCCTCTATGGTCTGCGGCATTACGCCGTCGTCCGCCGCAACGATAAGAACGGCAATGTCGGTGACGTTGGTACCGCGCGCGCGCATTTCGGTAAACGCTTCATGACCCGGGGTATCGAGAAAAGTGATTTTCTCGCCCTTGCAGGTGACGGAGTATGCGCCGATGTGCTGAGTTATACCGCCTGCCTCGCCTGCCGCGACGCTCGTCTTTCTGATAGCGTCCAAAAGTGAGGTCTTGCCGTGGTCGACGTGGCCCATAACGACAACGACGGGCGGGCG
>CAJLYL010000116.1 GCA_905210855.1 uncultured Clostridia bacterium | reverse complement strand
CCTCAAGATTGAGGGGCAGGGGTGTTGAGGTGCGAGTCATCGCACTTTTTTATGTGGGCGGTTTATCGAACACAAAAATTATTTGTCTTGCTAAATTCCTCACCGTGTGTTAAAATGAATTTAAGAGGTGATTGCGCTTATGGCATTACATTTTGTTTGCGGACGGGCTCACAGCGGTAAATCCACTTACCTTACCGATATAATAAAAACCAAAATCAATGACGGACTGAAAATTATGCTCATCGTGCCAGAACAGTTTACTCATATAGCGGAGAGCAGGCTGCTCTCGTCTGTCGGAAAAATAATGGACGGGTATATAGAAATTTCTTCGTTTAACCGGCTTGCCGACAGGACAAGAGCACTGTGCGGCGACATGAGGCGGAATATTATCTCGGGCACGGGCAAGAGCCTTGTGGTCTCGGAGTTCCTGGAGGGTTTAGAGCTTGAGTATTACAAAAGCTCCGCGGCTTTCCCGGGCTTTACCGACGTGTGTCTTGACAGCGTGAGCGAGATGAAAAAATATAATCTCTCGCCGAATGACATAGACAAAATGATTGACGGCACGCAGAATGAGGTGCTGAAGCTTAAGCTTGCCGACATGAAGAAGATTTATTCGGCGTATGAGGATAGCATACACAAGGCGTACATAGATACGGACGACGTGCTCGATATCCTTGCCGGACAGCTGTCCGCAGGGGGATTATATGATGACTTTGTGTTCCTGTTTGACGAGTTCTCAAGCTTTATTCCGCAAGAGAGGCGCATAATAGCCGAGCTTATTAAGTCGGTTGACGTATATGTTTCGCTCTGTATGCAGCGCGGCGGCTCATCGGGGCTTTTTCTTCCGTGCGAGGCTACTCACAGGCAGCTTTGCGATTTGTGTGCCGAAATCGGGGCGGCGAGCGACACCGTATGGCTTGACGGCAGCTACTATCGAAGCGGCGCCATTCGCTTTGCGGAGAAAAATCTGTTTGCATATCCCACAAGGGAATATGGGGCGGAGCAGAATGATATAACGGTAATCCGTGCAAAAAATCCTTATGCCGAGGTTGACGAGACTGCGCGCTCCATAGTATCTCTGGTGCGCGACAGCGGATACCGCTACCGCGACATAGCTGTCATATGCTCGGATATAGACGCATACAAGGGCATCTTCAAAAACGTTTTCTCCGATTATTCGCTGCCTTATTTTATAGACGCGAAAACTGATGTGCTCAGTCACCATGTTGTGCTGTTTGTGCTTAATGTGCTTGACGTTTATCTGGACGGTTACAGCTACGAGAGCGTGTTTAATTTTCTTAAATCGGGGTTTAATTCGCTTTCGGCGGCGTCTGTCGCGCTGCTTGAGAATTTTATACTCAAGACAAATATATCGAAAAATTCTTGGCTTGATGACGGCCGCTGGCAGACCCTCCTCGGCTTTTACCGCGCCGATGCCGGCGACAAAAGCATTATTTCGGATATAAGAGAAAAATACATTTTGCCGCTTGCCGCGTTTCACGACAGGATAAAGGGCAGGCACACGGTTATCTGCCTTGCGGGAGAGCTTTACAAATATCTTGTGTCTGTCGGGCTGGACAAAACCGTGGCACACTATGTTGATAAATTCAGAGAGGACGGAGACAATGCGCGCGCAAAGCAGTATGAGAGCGTGTGGAATGTGATAGTGCGCGTGCTTGAAGAGCTTGCCGACGTTTTGGGAGAAAAGACCGCGTCGGTCAGAAAATTCCGCAAATATCTGTATGTGGCCTTCATGCATCAGAAAATCGGGCTTATACCGACAGCACTCGACGAAATAATGATAGGAGATATAGTGCGCACACGCACCGAAAAGGTGCGCGCGCTGTTTGTGGTCGGCGCGAATGAGGGCAAATTTCCCCTTGCGGTAAAGGACGACCTGATTCTAAGCGACCGCGACAAATTTGTCCTCGGTGAGATGGGTTTTGAGCTGCCCAATTCGACTGCGGTGCAGGCGTTTATCAATCAGTTTTTGATTTACAGAGTGTTCGCCATGCCCATGGACAGGCTGTATGTGTCGTATTGCAGCGCAGACAGCGAGTTTTCCACGCTGTCGCCGTCATTCTCGGTGGGCAGAATTAGAAAGATGTTCGGCGGCATTGAGCGTGAGGATTTTTCGGGAGACTACTCAAGCATAGAACTTGTCGGCAACGCCTCCGTCACGGCGCAAAGCTTTGCTTCGGCTGTGAGAATGGCGGAGAACGGCGAAAAAACCGCCGATTTTTGGAAGTCGGTTTATGCGTATTACATGAGGGAGAATCCGAAGCTTATCGAGCGCATAAAAAATTTTTCCGAATTTTCAAACAATGCGCAGCGCATAGGCAGGGAGATAATGAAAAAGCATATCGGAGGAGAAATGTATTCCACCGTGACAAGGCTGCAAAAATACTCGTCGTGCAGATATTCGTATTTTCTTTCATACGTGCTGGCGCTCAGGGAAAGGCAGCTGTCCGACATTCGCAGCGTTGATGCCGGCAGCATAGCGCATGAGCTGATAGAAAAAATCTGCCGCGGCATGGACGCTGCCGGCATCAGCTTTTCCGAAGTGCCGGACGGATATTTTAAAGGAACTGTTGACGCCGCGGTTGACGAATGTATCGAAGACATCGGCAAAAACTCGGCAGACCTTACAAAAAGGCAGCTCTACGCCGTGCAGAGGCTGAAGGATGTGCTTCTGAAATGCTTTGAGATGATACAAAAGCAATTTGCCGAGTCGAAATTTGAACCGCTCGGATATGAAATAGTGTTCAGCGACGAAAACATCGGCTGCATAGAGATTAATCTGCCAAACGGCGAAAAGCTGAAGCTGACGGGAAAAATCGACCGCGCGGATGCATATAACGCGGCGGACGGCAGATATATACGCATCATCGACTACAAGACGGGGCAGAAAACGTTTAATCTCAACGACGCGGTATACGGCATAGATATTCAGCTGCCGGTGTATCTCGACGCGCTTGTCGGCAGCAGCGAAAACATGATATACAACAAGGAGTTGTTTAAGCGCGTTCC
>CAJLYL010000115.1 GCA_905210855.1 uncultured Clostridia bacterium | reverse complement strand
CACGCGGCTCGGCTCGCGGCGTTTCAGCTTAGGATGAAGGCGCTTGAGTACGGTGCGGACGCGGATTTTTCGGCAAATATCCATCTGTGTGCCAACGCGCCGATCGGTTCGCTCGCTTTTACCGGCGATGACCTTTTTGCCGAAGAATTCGACGTCGTGTGCACCAATCCTCCGTATCTAAAAAAAGTCGGCGGAGAGCTGAAGGACTATCTTAACTCGGAGATGAAGCCGTATTCCAAGGATCTCTTCACGGCATTTATGTACCGCGGACTGCGCTATTGCAGGCGCGGCGGCTACCTGGCATACATGACCCCCAATGTGTGGATGTATCTGGTGTCGCACCGCGGCATACGTGACTGCATTCTGGACGATAATTCGCTGTGTGTGCTCATTCAGCCGCGCAAGGGCGAGTTTTTCTCCGAAGCGGTGGTTGACATATGCGCGTTTGTCGTACAAAATATAAAGAGCGGCTGCCGCGGAGTTTACATAGACATCGGCGGCGATGAAAACTGTGCGCAGGAGCTGGCGCATATTGCGGAAAAATACAGCCGCGGCGAAAAATGCGTCGGTGTGTATGAGCGCAGCGCGGATTATTTCGGCGCGATAGACGGCAGACCTATGGCTTACGCCGCGCCGAAGTGCGTCCATGCGCTGTTCGGCGGCGCGCGCATAGGCGATGTGTTCACCGTAAAGCAGGGCATGACCACGGGCTGCAACAGGCGTTTTCTGCGCTACTGGTACGAAGTTTCGTTTGATGAAATCGGCTTCTCGCTCGGCAGCACAGCCGAGGCGGCGGCCTCGGGCAAGCGGTGGTTTCCCTACAACAAGGGCGGCAGGTTCCGCAAGTGGTACGGCAACAACGACTTTGTGGTGATGTATGCCGACGACGGCAGGGAGATGAAGGAGTACACGGCGGCGCTCAATCAGGGCACGTGGGTGCGGCTCAAGAGCCGCGATTACTATTTCCGCGAGTCCGTCACATGGTCGTTTATCAGTTCGTCATATTTCGGTGTGCGCTATTCGCCGCGCGGCAGCATTTTCGATGTTGCCGGCTCGTCGCTCTTCGGCGAAAATCTGCGCTATGTGCTCGGATTCCTGTGCAGTTCGGCGGCGTTTTATCTGCTGAGGATAATCAATCCGTCCATGAACTATCAGATAAAGGACATAAGGCAGCTGCCATACAGGGTTGACGAGAGTTACAGGGCAGAGGTCGAGCGGCTTGTTGACGAGTGCGTGGAGATATCGAGGGCAGACTGGGACGAATCGGAGCTGTCATTTGGATTTAAGTGCGACCCGGTGGCGGCGCTCTCCGACGGGACAAAGAGCGTTGAGGAGTGCATAGCGGAGCGGCTGGCGGTTTGCGCGGCGCGGCGCGCACGCATGAGTGCAAACGAGGAGCGGCTCAACCGCATTTTTGCCGGAATTTACGGCATTGAAGGCATTGTCGCCTGCGATGTGCCCGACGACAAAATCACTCTGCGCAGGGCAACCGCAAAATCCTGCGCGCAGAATCTTGTTTCCTATTTTGTCGGCTGTGCGTTTGGCAGATACTCTGCCGACGGAATTATACGCACGGAGCGGCGCGTCCTCGGCGCGGACGAAGTTGCCGCGCGGGTGGCGGAGCAGACGGAAAAATGCTTTGGCAGCGGCGGCGTGGCGGTGCTTGCAAGGCTTTGCACAGACGGCAAAAAGGATGATTTGTCGCAGTATGTCAAAAGGAATTTTGTCGGGGATCACAAACGGCGGTTTCGCGGCAAAGGATTTTACCGCAAGGTCGGCAAGCGTGTGGAGTATGGTGTAACGGATGGCTGAATTTGTGTATAGGTTCCCCTGTGCGCCGGCTCGGTGGTATATATTTTATTTTGGATCGCTCAGACAGCTGTGCGGTGGCGCAGAACTCGCTCACTCAAAATAAAATACGCACCACCTCGCCTCGCGTGGAATCTGCGTTTGGCGGTAGGGGTCGATGCCCGCATCGACCCGAGCAAACTGACGTTTCGCACAAATAAACACTATATCGGCTCGCAGCATATGTTATGTGTCTGCTCGGCACGCAGCCGCTATGGCACTCGCCGACACACAACATATGCCCTTCGCCTTTACAATAAAATTTTTTAAAAATCGTGTAACCTTTTGCCCATCCCGGCAGTGTTATATATGAAAGGGGGAGAAAAAATGCCTAAGGAAACGGATTGCGCATATGTTTCCCAAAAAGAGGCTGTTGAAAAATACTTTGAAACAGTGTACCGCTTGGCATTCTCGCAGACCAAGAACAAAGCGGACGCGGAGGATGTCACGCAGGATGTTTTTCTGCGGTTCATGCAGAAGAAGGACGGCTGGCGCGGCGAGGAACACATGAAAGCATGGCTGCTGCGTGTGACAATCAACCGCTGCCACGACCATTTCAACTCATCATGGCACAAGAGGACCGAACCGCTGACCGAGGATATTCCTTTTTCATCACCCGAAAAGAGCGATGTGTATTATGCCGCCGCGTCACTTCCCCCGAAATATCGCGCGGTGATCCATCTTTTCTACTATGAGGATATGTCGGTCGCGGATATTGCGGATAGCCTCGGCATAAAGGAAACAACGGTGAAAACTCAGCTCCACAGGGGCAGAGAGATGCTTAAATCAAGATTGAAGGGAGAGTATGATTTTGTTTAGAGATACATATAAGTCTGCTATGGACGACATAAAACCGGACAGCGGCTTGCTCGGCACAATTCTCTCTCGCGCGGATGAGAAAAACGCGAAAAAAATTTTTACGAGGAAATGGGTATATTCTGTCGGTGCTTGCGCGGCGTCATTTGTATTGGTGACCTGCTCGGTAATCGGCTACAACCGTTACAGCGACGTGAACCGCCTGCCTGCCGTTGTGTCCGGCGGCGTAAGGACTGACACCGCGGCGGACAAAAACGAGACCGCGGGCGCAGCTGCACCCGAGCTGCAGCAGGAGGAGACGTCCGTGCTGTCCTCACAGGACGAAAAATCAACTCCGGCGGCAAAATTCGCACCGAAACTCAACACCGAAAAGACT
>CAJLYL010000114.1 GCA_905210855.1 uncultured Clostridia bacterium | reverse complement strand
TTTTCAGACAAATTTTACAAACGACTTGGTGTAGAATATTTATCAATGAAAAGCGAAACGGAGAGTGTGACATGAGCAAGACCGTAATCAACACCAACATGAAAAAACTTACCCTGCGAATAAGCGCACGCGATATTGTGTCGTGCGTCATTTGCTTTGCCCTGTCGGGGGCGCGCCTCTTCGGCAGTCTGAATCCGTTTTGTATGGCGTATTTCGCTGCGTCGTTTTCTGTGGGCGGATGGTATTACACTCTTGCGGTGTCGGCACTTGCAACCTTGTTTTCATTCGGCGGCGCGGACGCCCTGCCTTATCTGCTTGCCCTCGGGGTGAGCGCGTCGGTGCTCGGGCTGTGCGACAGGCGCGAGCACACCTTGTTTAAGGCACTGTGCATCAGTCTGTCGTATTTTGCCGTGTGTACGGTGCTTGCCGCCGTCAGGGGGCTTGTTCCCTTTGAATACATCAGGCAGTGCTTCGAGGCTTTTTTGTGCTTTGTGTGCGTGTGCCTTGTGGACAGTGCGGTGCCTCTGCTTACAGAGGGCAACGGGCGTAGACATTTATCTGCGCGTGAGACTGTTGCCGCTGTGCTGTTGTTTTGTATGCTAATGCTCGGCACTGCGTCCGTGCCGCCGATTTTCGGCATGAGGGTTTATTCCTTTGTTTCGATTTTTCTCATAATGATAATTGGGTTTTCGACAGATGTGCTCAGGTGCGCCGCATCGGGAATAATCCTGGGCACGACGGTGTGTCTGTGCGGCTCGGATTCCGTTTCGGTCATCGGTGCATATGCCCTCGGTGCAGTTGTGTGTACCTGCTTCAGGCAGTTCTCGCGCCTCGGCATAGTGCTTGGATTCACGCTTGCCAACGCCGTGGTCACGGCTTTTCTCAATGACACCGCGCAGATTCTCATAAATCCCGTTGAGGTGCTGGCGGCAGGGGTTTTGTTCGTTGCGTTGCCGAAACCGGTTTTGGAACGCCTGAGCGGATTTTCGGCGCTGTTTGTGCATAAGGAGGAATGCGGTGCGGCTGACAACAGGATTCTCGCCGTTGCGGAAAAGAAGCTTGACACCATGGCGGATTCCTTTGAAAAAATAGCCGCTGTGTATCGCCGTGATTGCAGGCAGAGGATGCCGGGCAAGGCATATGTCATGCGCCTGTTCGATTATGCCTGTGCCAATGCTTGCGCCGGATGCGGGCTGCGCTTCGGATGCAGCGGAAACAGGGAGAGCACCTACAAGTATATGGAAGAGATGCTTGCCGCGGCAAGCAGGAACGGGTCACGGCAGCCGATTTACCGAAAAAATTTGCTCAGAGGTGTGTGAAAAAAGATGAATTTGTTAAGATATTTAATCTGGTTTATGATATATACAAGACAGACAAGCTGTGGCTGGAGAAGATGTGCGAGGCACGCTCGCTCATGGCAAGTCAGATGGAGGGGATAGCCGCGTCGGTGCGCGGCAGTGCTCATTTTTTTGAGAGTGAGAGCGACGCCGAGGCGGAGAGCCTTGTGCGCTCTGCGCTCGACAGGGGAGGTCTTGCCGAGTGCGATGTCAATGTCCTGTGCGACAGAGGGGGGCGGTGCTCGGTGTATGTCACGCGCAGTGCTGACGGCGAGCCGATATACGATACCGCCGCCGAGGCGATATCGCAGTGCTTTGAAACTCCGTACTGCTTTGTGGGCGCGGCACATCACGGAGATGAGGAGATAATGCAGTTCTGTCCGGC
Organism: uncultured Clostridia bacterium; assembly: GCA_905210855.1. Taxonomy (GTDB): domain Bacteria; phylum Bacillota; class Clostridia; order UMGS1810; family UMGS1810; genus RGIG4708. The sequence continues at coordinate 1,424 of CAJLYL010000114.1, read as the reverse complement.
GGAAAAATATTCCGTATCATCTGCTATTGCCTCTGTGTGCAAGGAGGGGGAGGCGCTCTGCGGCGATTGTGCCGAGCAGATATACCCCGGCGGCGGACAGTACATCATGACGCTGAGCGACGGCATGGGCAGCGGCAAGGAGGCATATGCCCAGAGCCGCGACACCGTAGAGATGCTCTCGAGCTTTCTGCGCGCCGGTTTTGACGCCGACAGCGCGGTGCGGCTTGTCAATTCGTCGCTGCTGCTCAAGTCGGTGAAGGATTGCTTCTCCACGATAGACATGATGTGCATGAACATGGAGAACGGCGAAATACGCCTGTCGAAGATAGGCGCCGCGCCGACCTATGTGCGCAGTGCGGGAAAAGTCAGGAAAATTGAATGTACCGCTCTGCCTGTGGGTATACTTAGAGATATAGAGACCGAAACGAGCGTTTTTGACGCCGCGGACGGTGCAATGGTGGTTATGATGAGCGACGGTATAAGCAACACGGTGCTCAAAAACATATATGAGGAGGATTGGATAAAGCAGGAGATTAAGAATCTGAACACGAGAAACCCAAGGGTTGCCGCAAGCAGAATACTCGACGCGGCACTCTCGAGATGCGGAGGAAAAGCGGAGGACGACATGACGGTGGTTGTGTCGCTCATCCGAAAGAATTGAATATTGCAATCATATAATAACCGTAGAGAGGTGAGTACGCTTTGAAGAAGAACTCTGTATTTGACAGATTATTCTGTGTATTCAAACCGAAGAAAACTCCCTGTGACATACTTTCCGAAGCAGAAAAAATTATTGAACAGTACATTTCCGATGACAACGATTTTGACTACATCACCGAGAACGGCACTGCGCGTATAGGCACGGCGCTGAACATTGCGCTTATTGTGTCGGCGCTGATTCTGGCGTATCTTATGTTCAAGGTGCTCAGATAAAAAATGATAGCAAACCGCACGGGATATATGCTGTGCCTTTGTGAAAAATTCCACTTCATATTTTTTTGACAAACGCCGCCGCATGGTATATACTTTATTTATCTGATATACGGCGGTGATTATTACGGAAGAATGTAACCTGTGCCCCAGAAACTGCGGCAAAAACAGACAAAAAGGAGAAAAGGGCGTCTGCTCGGTGACGGACGACATCATGCTCGCGCGCGCCGCACTCCACTTTTGGGAGGAACCGTGCATTAGCGGCAGCGGCGGATCGGGCACGGTGTTTTTCAGCGGATGTCCGCTGCGGTGCGTATATTGCCAAAACTCAGCCGTGGCAAGCGCCGAGGCGGCAAAGAGAGTCTCGCCCGAGAGGCTTGCGCGGATATTTGCCGAGTTGCAGGATAAGGGTGCGGCGAACATAAATCTTGTCACGCCCGACCATTATGTGCCGCAGATTATCGGCACGCTGGAGAGTGCGCGTGCGGACGGGC
>CAJLYL010000113.1 GCA_905210855.1 uncultured Clostridia bacterium | reverse complement strand
CGGACGGCTGGGCAAGCGCAAGAAATACGATGGTGCCTCCCCTGCCCCCCAGCTTATGGCTCAGGCAGAAAGCTGCTATGTCTGCCGCCGCGCTGAATGTGGCGCGCGTCGCCGGGCTTATCAGTTGCGAAATATTGCTGACTATGTTGTCCTTGATGTCGTCCACAAAGCTCTGCATGGGGTCGGGCAGTTTTATCAGGTAATCCTGAAGTGACGCCAGCCACCCGGGCAGCTCGTGCTCGCCGGTAATCAGCGACGGAATCTTCAGCGCAAAGCTCTGCAAAAAATACACCGCCTGATACACCAGGTTGAACATAATCAGCCCCACAAGCGATATTACAAGCAATATGGCAATGATTGAGCCGACCTTGCGCGGAATGTGCGCCTTCTTTTCCAAAAATCCGACCCACGGCTCTATCAGCATGGATATCACCAGTGCGAGGATTGCCGGCAAAAACAGTTTGACTGTCTGCGGCAGCACATAGAGCACCAGTATCAGTATCGAAAATATATATGCAAAAACTATCAGCGGTTTAACCGGCTCTTTCGGCAGCAATTTCATCATTTCACTCCCTGTCAATAAGCATATTAATGAGCGTGTATCCGTCCTTTATATCAATACCGCTCTTTGCGGCATTCGCCTCGGTGTAGGATGGGATTCCGCTGCTGCGCTCCGCCGTGCTGTCGTAGATGACAAACGGCACCGAGTCGCGCGTGTGGGTGCGCAGGCAAAGCGGAGTGGGGTGGTCGGGCATGATGAGCATTTTGTAATCTATGCCGCGGTTTTCAAGCTCTTCCTTAATGTATGCAACAACCTTTTGGTCTATCAGCTCTATTGATTTTACCTTATTCTCAATCTCGTGTCTGTGGCCGCATTCGTCCGGCGCCTCCATATGCACATACACATAGTCGCTGCCGTCCGTAAGTGCTTTTACCGCGGCGCGCGCCTTGCCGTCAAAATTTGTGTGAACATTGCCCGTTGCGCCCTCAACATCTATCGAATCCATTCCGGCGCATATTGCAATGCCCTTTATGAGGTCAACCGCGGATATGACGCTGCCCTTTATGCCGAATTTCTCTTCAAAGCTCTCGAGCCGCGGTTTTCTGCCCTCACCCCATATCCATATGGAATTTGCTTTGTTAAGTCCTCTTTTTGCTCTGTCGAGGTTTATCGGGTGATTATTGAGTATGTCATAGCTGCGCTTCATCATGTCATACAGATACTGCGCGCCCTCGCCCTTGGGCATATAGCCGCCGATGCGTTTTTCGAGTATATCGTGCGGCGGAGTGAGGGTAAAATCCATCGGCCCCTTGTCCCACACCAGCGCATGGCGGTAGCTTACCCCGGGATAGAATTTGAACACATCGCTGCCGAAGTTTTCCTCTATCGCCTGCATAAGCACCTTTGCCTCGTCCGTGGTTATCTCGTCCGAGCTGTGGTCAAGAATTATTTTGTCGTCATAGTTTGCCTCATCCTCTGTCACGGTGACAAGGTTGCAGCGGAACACCACATCGGTGTCCTTCATGTCAACGCCTATGCTCACCGCCTCGAGCGGACTTCTGCCGGAATAGAATTTCTGCGGATTGTAGCCCATGACTGAAAGATTTGCCACATCGCTGCCGGGTGCGAGGTTCTCCGGCACATTGTTCACAAGACCCACCGTTCCGTGGGCGCACATATAGTCTATGTTGGGCTTCTTTGCGGTTTCGAGCGGAGTTTTGCCGCCCAGCTCGTCCACCGGATAATCTGCCATGCCGTCTCCAAGAATAACTATGTATTTCACAATATTTCTCCCCTTGTATATAAATTTTATTGCCTTAATATCAAAGTAAATAATCCATCTCATCCTATATTATGCACCATATGAAAATAAAAATCTACTGTTTGGACACAAAATTTAAAGTTTTGTAATATTTCATATTGAAAATCAAAAAATTTTGTTGTATAATTAAATTAAGTCATAAAATTAAGTTAAAAAATTTCAACGGAGATGATATCATGATTCTTGTAACCGGAGGCGCCGGCTTTATCGGCAGCCACACTTGCGTAGAACTGCTCAACAGCGGATATGAAGTTGCGATTATAGATAACTTTTGCAACTCAAGCCCCGATGTGCTGGACAAGATACGCGAGATAACAAAAAAGGATTTCAACTGGGATGGCGGCAATATTGAGATTGCGCTTACACTTGAATTGACAAAGGATGATTTGAAGCGTCTTTACCAAAGAGAAATAACCAGCCGTTACAGAAAATTTGATTCTTGGTTTGAGGATTTTCAAAAGAAACTGCCATCGTTTGTACCAATGTTTGAAACTGACGGTGAATCAATAAATGAGCGTGGTGAGCTGTCTTTTTGCTTTATTGCAAATAAGGATGGCAGAAAGCGCTATTTTGACGGCTTTAAAAAGAACAATCCTTATATTGAAAAGCTGCTTCCACGTATCTATAGTGTCAGTCCTGAGCGTGATATTGAGCGGCTGCAAAGTGATCTTTTGCTTCTTCGTGAGGACGCGCTGATTTCTAAAATGCGAAGTGGTTGTTGTCTGTTTGAGGAGGCAAAGACATGTGACCATTGCTTTTCATGCATCGGCTATATCAATCAGAAAAAACCAATTGAGCTTGATGCATTCGAGGCATCTAAGCTTTTAGACTACAAGCTGTACCAGATAAACCTTGAAGAGTTTTCAAAGAGTGTAAATGAAAACTTTAAGAAAAACGGCGGCCAGGATGAGATTGTCTACTCCATGAATAGAAATGTTGAGCAGATGCTTCAGGTTACAACAGAAATCGGCAGTAAGACACAAAGACAGACACATACGCTTAGTGAGATGGGAGAGGGAATGCGAAGCATTTATCTTTTGTCTCTTCTTGAAACATATACAGAGATGCAGGAACAGCTTTCAAGTATACTGATGATTGAGGAACCAGAGCTTTTTCTTCACCCAACACTGCAGCGTGTGGCTGGTGAGATTTTGTATCGTTTGTCACGAAAAAATCAGGTTGTGTTTACAACTCATTCACCTAATCTTCTTGCAAACTTTAATAGCCGCGAAATTCGACAGGTAGTACTTGATAAGCAAGGCCGTTCCATTGTGCGTGACAATACGGATATCAGTGTAATATTAGATGATTTGGGATATACGGCAACCGATCTGATGAATGTAAACTTTGTATTTATCGTGGAAGGAAAACAGGATAAAAACCGATT
>CAJLYL010000112.1 GCA_905210855.1 uncultured Clostridia bacterium | reverse complement strand
CTGTCCGAGTCGGCAAGAATAAAAAATACATACGCCGACGATGCAAGTCTGCGTGCGTGGTTTGCAAAATAAAATATATACCCCCGAGCCGGTACACACTACCGAGCCGAAGCACAGGGGAGCCTTTCGCACAGCTTATAAATCCGCTCAACCCTCGTCATATATCTCCTGCAGTGCCTTTTGAATCTTCTTATATCTCGCAAACACCTTTGCGTATTTTTTGTGATTTTCCTCATTCGGCTGCGTCACAGACAGTGTTTCGTTGCACTTTTCAAATGCACTCACCGCGTCGTCAAATATGCCGGCCGCAATACCTGCGAGCATACAGCTGCCGAATGACGAATCGGTGTATTTTTTCACCACAAGCGTAATGCCCAGCGCGTCGGACACAATCTGCCGCCAGAGCGGACTTTTGCCGCCTCCGCCGATTATCGCCGCCTCACCGTCATGCGGAATGCCGAGCTGCGAGAGCGCCTCCATGCAGTCGAGCATGGACATAGCCACGCCCTCAAGCACCGCGCGCGTAAAGTGCGCCTTGGTGTGCCCTGCCCTCACTCCCGTAAAACTTGCGCAGAGCTTGGGGTCTGCATACGGCGTAAGCTCTCCGTTGAGGTAGGGGTGAAAAATCAGCCCGTCACAGCCGATGTCAATCTTCTCCGCACCCTCGTTCAGTTCGTCGTACACTCCGCCGAAAGTATCGCGATACCACCTGTATGACGCGGCGCACGATTTTGTCGCCGTGCCCGGGTACCACAAGCCTTTGCATATATGGGAATAGTTGATGAGATTTTTGTCCTTGTATGCCCTGTCGGTGACAACGCATATTCTGCCTGCCGTGGCAAGCTTCAGGGTCATTTTGCCCTCTGCCACTCCGCCGGCGGCGAACACTTCCATGACGGTGTCAGTGCTGCCGCAGATAACCGCTGTGCCCGAGGCAAGTCCCGTCTCAGCCGCAGCCTTGTCTGTCACACTGCCCACTATGTCCGCAGGTGCGACGATCTTCGGCATCATGTCTGCCGTAAGCCCTACTATGCCGAGCAGCTCGTCCGACCAGGACAGCGTGTTGTAGTCAAACATCATGCTGCCCTGCGCCTCTATGTAGTCCGTGACATAATCGCCCGTGAGCATATGGCGCACATAGTCTTTGACAAACATGACCTTTTTCACCCTCGCCCAGATGTCAGGCTCGTTGTCGCGCACCCACATCAGCTCGGGCAAGCTCCATATGGTGTCGGGGTTGTGCAGCACCTGTGTGTCTATAAGCTGAGCGTAGTTTTTCCGCAAAAATTCCACCTGAGCCGTGGAACGGGTGTCCGTCCAGTATATAGCCTGCCGCAGCGGCTTAAAAGCGTCATCGCAGATGACTGCTGTGTGGGTTGCCGCGTCTATGGCGACCGCGGCAATGCCGTGCGGATCTATCCCCGATTTCCCGATAAGTGCGGACACATTTGTCTTCAGCGCGGTGTACCAGTCATCCGGGTTTTGCTCCGCATAACCCTCGTGCGGATAATATGTGGGGTATTCCACCGTGTTTGAGGCGACCACCTTGCCGTCCTCGCTCATAAGAGTTGCCTTTGACGCGCCGCCGCCAAAATCTATTCCAAGCAAATATTTCATAAGTGTATGCCCTTCCTTAAAATTTGTAGTTCTCGCCGTATATTCCGGGGAAAACGCCCCTTTCCGTAAGCGCAGCATTGTCCTCGTGAGCAATCAGCCATTTGTTTTTTCTGAAAAGAAATTTGTCCTTCGGCTCGCCGTCAAGCGGAAGATTTGTTCCCTTAATCAGCACAACCACGCAGCCGAATCCGTCCGCATTTGTCTCAATCGGGCAAAAGTGCAGCGTGGTGGCATACACCTCTATTGCTTCGCCCTTTTTCACAAGAAAAGCCTTGACGTTGGCGGAATCGTATCTTCCGTCCTTTACATCCCTTACGTCGCCCAAAAGCAGTATCATATCCGTGACGGCGATGTTTATCTCGGAGCACTTGTGCCACTCCAGGGCGTTTAGCGCGTTGGAATGACCGTAGCAGTAACCCGTCTGAACGGGAAGCTCACCGAAATATTTGTCCCTGATATCAGAAGAGATTTTCAGGCTCTCAAACTCCGGCTGTGACGCCGTGTAAACAGAACCCGAAGCGGGCATGGAAATCCTGCCCGCTTCGTTTACAATCTCGTCGGTATCGATATCAAGCACCTGTCCGTAATCGCAAAATTCGCTGTCGGTAGCTCTGTAAATATGCATATCACATACCCCCGTTTATTATCAGTCGTTGAGCCACTTGTGGTCCTCGTCTGTTGTCATGTAAAATCCTCTTACCGGGCCTGCCATTATCCAAAGATAATAGTTGTCGTATCCCGGGGCGGTGTGAAACGGGTGATAACCCCTGTGTATCTCCACAAAGTCGCCGCTCTTAACCGTGTAGGTCTCGTCAATGTCGCCCTCCTTGGTGTACACCTTCTGAATGCCGAATCCCTGAGGTTTCTTAAATTCGTAGTAATATATCTCCTCGGTGTTTGCCTCTGTGGGCATATTGTCGTCATCGTGCTTGTGCGGAGGATAGCTTGCCCACTGACCGCCCTTGACATAAGCCTCGCCAATGTAGATTATGTTGGCGTCCGTCCTCTCGTCAAGGATAAAGTGAGCCTGTCTCTCCCAGCCGGGTTTGCCCATGTCTTTGATGACAACATCTTCGGGGTTGATGAGCACGGGTTTGAACTGCTTTGTGGCAGGAGACTTGCAAACGGCAATCTCAACCTCGCCCACGGCGGTTATGGTGAAAACTGTGTTGCAGGGCACATAAACACAGGTTGCCGCGCCGCCGAAAACATTTTCGCGCTTGCCTATGTTCTCATACTTGAAGCCCTCGCCCTCAACGGTGCATTTGCCGCCGAGGATAAGTACTCCGTATTCCTTGTTTTCCTCACTGTATTTTTTGCTCATGCCGTCGGAGAGTCTGAGCATATCAATCTCTACCATTTGGCAAGTGCTGTTCTCTCTGGTTATAACAGCCGATTTTCCGTAATTTTTAGTCCAGGTCTTTTTCAAATTCATCTTTTCCACGCTCCTTCAAAAAATTAATGACCGTATCATACTGCGGCACGCCGTCTCTTGCGCCGAATTTGGTGCATTTGAGCGCCGAAACCGCACTTGAGAATATGCACGATTTATAAAAATCGAATCCCTTTGTCACGGCAAATGCATACGCGCCGTGGAACACATCTCCGGCCCCCACTGTA
>CAJLYL010000111.1 GCA_905210855.1 uncultured Clostridia bacterium | reverse complement strand
GCGGCAGCCGCAGCAGGGCGGAAGCGGGGTTTGCCGAAGAACCGCCGCAAGCAGAGCAGGCAAGGCAGGGCGGCGCAGACGTGACTGCGTCGGACGTGAAAGCGCAGGAGGCGGAGGCACCGCGGGAGAGCGAGAGTATTCCCGAGCGCTTTGCGCACAGTGCGCCCGAGCAACCGATGAGGGAGGAAATAGCGGCAGAATTTGCCGCAGACTCCGCAGGAGCGGAGCCCTGCCGGACGGAGAAACCGGCGCAGGCAGATGAGGTGCGGAGCGAAGCGCCGCATACGGACGTGCCGCATGACGAGCCGATAACGAAAATCGCCGATTTCAAGGTGTGCGGGCAGATTTTCAACACATATATCATTCTCCAGGTGGACAACGATATGGTTCTTATGGACCAGCACGCCGCCCACGAGAGGCTGTATTTTGAGCAGCTCATGGAGGAGTGGCGCAGCAAAAAGCAGATGCCGCAGGTGCTTCTGCTGCCGATAATAATGGATTTTTCTCCTGCGGATTTTGAGCTGTGCAGAGAGAATTTTGACTTTTTTGCAAGCCTCGGCTTCGAGATGGACGTTTTCGGCGAGCGCAGCGTCATCATAAGGCAGATACCCTATGCCGAGGATGAAGATGTGGTGCGCGACACCGTTGACGAGATTGTCACCCTGCTGTCGGACGGCAGTGTGGACGCCGGGGCGGATTTGGTGGAGGACGCGCTGCACACCATGGCGTGCAAGCGTGCGGTCAAGGGCAACAAGGCGCTGTCTGTGAAGGAGATGGAGAGCCTTGCGGAGAGGATTCTGTCGCTGCCGGACATAAACACCTGCCCCCACGGCAGACCGATAACGATAAAAATGTCGAAATATAATCTTGAAAAGCAGTTCAAGAGAATAGTGTAAAAAAAGGACATATCATGAGCAAAAAGATACCTCTTGTCGTCATTGCAGGGCCCACGGGCGTGGGCAAGACGGCAGTTTCCATTGAGCTTGCAAAGCGATTCGGCGCGCAGATAATCTCCGCCGACTCCATGCAGATATACAGGCATATGAATATAGGCACCGCAAAGGTGACCGAGGAGGAGGCGCAGGGCATTGTTCACCACATGACGGACATTGCCGAGCCGACGGAGAATTTTTCCGTGTGCGACTATGTGCGCCGTGCCTCGGAGGTAATTGCGGATTTGCACGGGCGCGGCATACCGGCGATAATAGCCGGTGGCACGGGGCTGTATGTGGATTCGCTGATAAACGGTGTGGAGTTTTCACCAAACGACGGCGACGGGGCTTACCGCGAGGAACTGCGCCGTCTTGCCGACGAAAAGGGCGCCGAATTTCTGCACAATATGCTGCGCGGGGTTGACAGCGAGAGTGCGGACAAGATTCATGCCAACAACGTCAAGCGCGTTATCCGCGCCCTGGAGTATTATCACACCGAGGGCGAGCCGATATCGGCTCACAATGCGCGCAGCAAGGCGGCGCCGTCGCCCTACGACAGTCTCTACATCTGTCTGACGAGAGACAGGGCGGAGCTTTACGAGCGCATAAACGCGCGTGTGGACGGCATGATGGCGGACGGGCTTATCGGCGAAGTGAGGGCGCTGCTCGGAATGGGCGTTTGCGCGGACAACACCTCCATGCAGGCGATAGGCTACAAGGAGATTGTGAGTTATCTTAACGGCAGCCTCAGCCTTGACGAGGCTGTGGAGGAGCTGAAGATAAACACGCGGCACTACGCCAAGCGGCAGCTGACGTGGTTTGCGCCCAAGGCGGACGTGACCGTGAACATGACCGAAGCTGGCGGAGTGGACGGCGCGGTGCGCATCTGCGCGGAATATATACAAAAATTTCTTAACAGGAGGGCGGACGAATCATGAAAAAAGGAATCATCAGACTGATAACCTTTGTGTTTGTTGTGTTCATTCTCTACAACTGCATAGGGTTGCTGCGCCCGAGTGTGAAAACGCAGATGGCGCACATGGGCACCATGGAAAAATCATTTGCCTTAGAGGGCATCATCGCCCGTGACGAGACTGTTATCCGTTCCGAGGAGAGCGGTGTGCTGGAATCCAAAGTCAAGGAAAACGAACTTGTCAAGCGAAACAAGGTGGTTGCCACGGTGTACAAGGGCGACATAGACGAGGAATCGCAGAAGAAGCTCACCGAGATAAACCGCCGCATAGGCGAGCTGACGGCGCAATCCGCGGCGGACGCGCACAACAACGACGCATACAAGGTGGAGTCGGGCATCACATCAAAGGTGAGCGACATCATCATCGCCTCCAATCAGCGCGACGCGGAAAAGGTGGGTGCGCTCAAGGATAACTTAAAAGTGCTATCCGACAAAAAGACGGCGGCGGACAGTTCTGCGGCGACGGCGACATCTATTCTTGCCGAGCTGAAATCGCAGAAGGAATATTACGAAACAAAGTTTAACTCATCCAAGACGGACATAGTATCGCCGACCCCGGGGCTTTATTCCACAAACATAGACGGCTACGAGGAGCTTTTGTCAAACGCAAGCGTATCGGGCATCAGTGTGGCGGATTTGCAGGCGATTAAAAAAAGGAAAATCACCAAAGAGGAGATAGTAAATTCGGGCGTCATCTGCAAGCTTACCGACAACTACCAATGGTCGGTTGCGGCGATTGTGGGTGACAGTGTGGCTTCGGAGCTTGAGAGCGGCAAGAATGTTTTTATCCGCTTCGGCGACGGCGGCGAGGACATCAGCGCCGTGGTGTCATACATATCGCAGGCGTCCGGCGGCAAATATGTTGTGGTGCTCACCTCAACGCAGAGCAGCGATTACGCCATGTCCAACAGGCAGGTGAATTTTGACCTCATCTGCAGCAAGTACACGGGGCTAAAGATTCCGGCGAACACCATCAGTGTGGACAATGACGGCAAGACGGGAGTGTATGTGCTTGTTGAGGGTGAGCAAAAGTTCAAAGCGGTGAATGTGCTCTACAAGGACGGCAAAAACGCCATTGTGGAGACCGGCACGGGCAAGGATAACTATCTGCTGCTCTATGACGAGGTGATAACCTACTCCAAAGAGTAGGCGGTTTGCGCAAGGGGAGCTGTCACCGCAGGTGACTGAGGGAATGTAAAATAGACTTGTGCGTCGGTTCGGTGGTGCATATTATATTTTGACACGCATTAAAATCAGTGCCATCTGTGTATGTATTTTTTATTCTTGCCGACTCGGACAGCTGTGCGGTAGCGCAGAACTCGTCGTCTTAGAATAA
>CAJLYL010000110.1 GCA_905210855.1 uncultured Clostridia bacterium | reverse complement strand
TATTTACATGGGAAATGATTGATTATTTTTTATGATTAGGCATTAAAAATTAAATATATTTATCGAAAAGGCGGCAGTGTATACTGTCGCTTTTTTGATAAATGTGGGTGATATAAAGGATAAATATATTCAATAAATCACATTTCAAAATAATGAAAATATTTGATTAAAGAGCTTGTCTTTCATATAGAATGACTAAATAATTGAAAGTTAAATGTAGGTTTTTAGTAATACGAAAAAGGTTATAAATTATATCATGAGAGTTAATGAATTTTTAGAATATATGAATAGCGGAAAGACAGTAAAAGAGTCTGAAAATCTAAAAAGTAGTGAAGCTGCTTTAGTTTCTGAAAATAAATCAGGTCGATGATTTGTGAAATTATTTATCACATATCATTGGCTTTTTTATTGCTTAAATTTAAGCTTGGTGTACTCCACAGCGTCACCGGATACCTTTGCCGCGTCTTTTGCGGTCTTTGTTACCATGCCTTTCACAGTGTCAAACATACTCATGTCAGTTACCTCCCATAAAAAAAATAATTATAAATCACTCAGCATATCAAGATAGCTTTTCAGCCCGCTTTCGGTTTTGTTCAGCCCGGGCTTGTAGTATTGCTTGCCCACGAGCCTGTCGGGCAGATACTGCTGCTTGACATACGAATGAGGATAGCTGTGCGGATATTTGTAGCCTATGGCGTTGCCGAGCTTGTTGGCTCCGCCGTAGTGCCCGTCCTTAAGGTGCGGCGGCACCTCGCCGCCTTTGCCTGCGCGTATGTCGGCAAGCGCGTCGTCTATTGCACAGATTGCCGAGTTGGATTTGGGCAGGCAGCAGAGAAAAATCACCGCCTCGCTGAGCGGAATCCTCGCCTCGGGCAGCCCAAGCTGAAGTGCGGAGTCTACACACGCCTTTGTGACAACCGCCGCGTTTGGGTACGCGAGCCCGATATCCTCACTTGCGATGACCATCAGCCGCCGGCAGATGCTTATGAGGTCGCCGCTCTCTATAAGGCGCGCCAGGTAGTGAACACCGGCATTGGGGTCGCTGCCGCGTATAGACTTTTGAAAAGCGCTCAGGCAGTCGTAATGGCTGTCGCCGTCTCTGTCCGATGCAAAGCCTGTTTTGCCCGTCGCTGCGGTGACGACATCATCGGTTATGCGCACCTCGTCGCCGAGGGCTATGCGTGATTTTACACAAACGTCGAGAGCCGTTATCGCCTTGCGCACATCTCCGTATGCGGCAGTCGCAATGTGGCTGAGAACGCCGTCGTCAATGACGATTTTCTTTTGAGGGTATCTGTCGCCGAGACTGGCGACAGCACGCACCAATGCGCGCTCTATATCCTCTGCCTCCACGGGCTTGAACTGCAGCACCGTGCAGCGCGAGAGTATCGCGTTGTATACATAAAAATACGGATTCTCCGTAGTGCTTGCAATAAGAGTTATTCTGCCGTCCTCTATATATTCGAGCAGCGATTGTTGCTGCTTTTTGTTGAAATTCTGAATTTCATCGAGATAGAGGAGCACTCCGCGCGCACATTCCTCCGTGTCAAGCTGCGCCGCAATATCCTTTATATCCTTTGTGGAGGCATTTGTGGCGTTGAGCTTATAGAGCTTTTTGTTTGTTATCTGCGCGCAGATATTGGCTACGGTGGTTTTTCCAGTGCCGGACGGACCGTAGAATATCATGTTTGGTATATCGCCGCCGGAGAGAATATCGGACAGCAGCTTGCCCTGCCCTATCATATGCCGCTGACCGACAACATCTTCAATTTTTGTCGGACGCAGCTCGTCCGCAAGCGGTCTGAGCATATGTTCACCTCCGTTAATTTCTCTTTCTGCCTTTTATAAGTATTATACACCCGATTCGGGATTTTTTCAAGCCTTAATTTACATTACTTTTCCGCGCCGAAGCAAACAAAAAGCCTTGCTTATTTGAGCAGAATGTGATATACTCAATATTAGTCGAATCCGCACATTTTACGGCGGATTATATCGGCTACCAAACAACGAAAAGGTGATTTCAATAATGAACTGTATCAAAAACAACAAGGCTGTACTTTCTGAGGGCTTCAAAGACGGCATACCGATAGGCTTAGGTTACCTTGCGGTGGCGTTTTCACTGGGCATCGCGGCTAAAAATGTGGGCTTGAATGTATTTCAATCCTTTATGGTGAGCCTGCTGTGCAATGCTTCCGCAGGCGAATATGCCGGATTCTTGCTGATTGGCTCGGGCGCGACATATTTTACAACGGTGCTGATGACGCTGGTGGCAAACGCACGCTACTGCCTGATGAGCTTTGCGCTGAGCCAGAGAATGACTGAAAAAACCACGCTAAAGCACAGGCTTCTGGTTGGGTTTGACATAACCGACGAGCTGTTTGCCATAACCATCTCGCGCAAGGGCGAATTCACTCCTTACTATACATACGGCGCAATGATAGCCGCCATACCGGGGTGGTCGGTCGGCAGCGCGCTGGGAACGCTTGCCGGCAACCTGATGCCCGAGCGGCTTGTCACGGCATTCAGCGTGGCGCTGTACGGAATGTTTTTGGCGGTAATCATACCCAAGGCAAAGGAGAGCAAAATCATATGTGTACTTATCGTAATCTGCTTTGCGCTGAGCTACGGCGCGTCGGTACTGCCTATGATATCCGCGCTGTCCGAGGGCACACGCACACTGATACTCACCGTCGGCATATCTGCCGCGGCGGCGATTCTTTTTCCTGTAAATCAATATACGGAGGACGAAAATGAGCAGAAGCATTAACATATACATTCTCATAATGGCGGCGGTGACATTCGCCATAAGGATCATTCCGCTGACTGTTTTTCAAAAGCAGATAAAAAACAGATTTTTTCAGTCGTTTTTGTATTATGTGCCCTATGTGACTCTGGCGGTTATGACATTCCCTGCCATAACGAGGGCTACGGGCAGCATAATCTCAGGCTATGCCACGCTTGCGGTCGGCATCGTTGCCGCATGGTTCGGCGCAAGTCTGTTCAAGGTGGCGGTGTCCTGCTGCGCGGTGGTGCTGATTCTTGGGTTTATAATTTAGGGTGAGAGACGAATGAAGATAAATATAATTTGTGTGGGCAAGCTAAAAGAAAAATACCTGCGCGACGGGATAGACGAATATTCCAAGCGCATAAGCCGATTTGCGGATATTCGCATAACCGAGCTTGCGGACGAGAAAATTCCCGACCGCGCATCGGCGGCGATTGAAGAGAAAATTAAACAAACGGAGGGCGAAAAAATCCTCGCTAAAATCGGCAGCGACGATTATGTCATTGCGCTCTGCGTTGA
>CAJLYL010000109.1 GCA_905210855.1 uncultured Clostridia bacterium | reverse complement strand
GCTGCAAATCGGAGATTTACAGCTTACTCGCTTTGCTGTTTCTCCTTTTTCCCACTGTGTACCCGAAGGGTGAAAAGGCACGCTGCGCTACCGCCTTTTTGGGAACACTGTTTGCTGCTATCGGTTTTCAAAATACAATATACACCCCTTTGCCTTTGCGTGAAATCTTCGTTTGGCGGCAATTTATTAATATTAACTATTGACAATCGTGCATTATTAAAATATAATAGTTTAGGCAAACGGAACCCGAACCCATATTCGAGACCCGTTTGCCTGATAGTTTAACATCAAGGGGGGTGAACAAAATGCAGACGACAATAATTCTCATCGGTATAGCGCTTGTCGCGGCGATTGCAATAGTCTTTTTCGGCATAATGGGCAACGGCGGCAGCCATTCGCCCATTACCGATTTGCTGGGTGTGGAGACCCTCTTTAACGACATGAGGAGAAGCGCTCCCGACGGGCGTTGCGTTGTCTACATCAGCACCGTGTACGAAAAACTGAGGATATCGGCGGAGGATGCCGAGATAGACCGCGCAGCGCGCTACACCACGGAGCACATAAAAGCCCTGTGCGCCTCGGGCAGAGGCAGGGCGGCAAGGGTGGACGGCAACAACTATGTGGCGGTTATCTCCTGTTCCGAGGACGCGGCGGAGCGCTTTTGCGCCGGCTTCATGCATGACGACAAGAGGCTTGCGGACGACATAGAGGCGAGCATCGGCGTATACGCGGCGGACGGCGGCACGGATTTTAAGACTGCCGCCGGCTATGCGAAAAAAATCTCCCGTCAGGCAAAGAACCGTGAATTAAAATACCTTATCTGCGACAAAAAATCTCTTGCTGCGGTTATAGAAAAGGACGAGATAGAAAAAAACATTGAAAGTCTGATTGACAACGACGAATTTCACCTGATGTTTCAGCCGCTTGTGGACGCGCACGACGAGCGCATAATCGGCTGCGAGGCGCTCATTCGTCTGCGGAGCGCGCACGGCAGTGTGCTGCCGGATAATTTTCTCGACATCATTCAGAGGGAGAAGCTCAACCTCAAGTTCGATTTATACGTCTACCGAAAATGCTGCATATGGGCAAAGCGCCATTTGGAGAAAAATCTGCGCATAACGTGCAATTTTTCGCGCTCGGCTCTGGCAAGCGAAAATCTGCCGAGGTATCTCAAGTGTATCAATGATGAGCTCGGGCTGAAATACTCCGCCGTGGCGATTGAGGTGACCGAGGACAGCGTTGAGCCCGATTTTGAGCAGCTGCGCAGTAACATTGCCGAGCTCAAGGAGAGCGGATTCGGCATCTGTCTTGATGATTTCGGCAAGGCGTTCACGTTCATAGGCGACATATCGCGGCTGCGCCCCGACGTCATCAAGATTGACAAAGTGATGCTTTATGACGCGGCGGCTGACGAACAGGGGCGAATGGTTTTTGAGAACATTGTTCAGCTGGCGAAGAAGATGGACGCAACAGTGCTCTGCGAGGGTGTGGAGACCGAATGGCAGAGGAACATGGCGAAAGCGGCGCAGTGCGATGTGCTCCAGGGATATTATTTTTACCGACCCATGCCGGAAGACGAGTTTGACAAATTGATAGAGAACACGGGCGGCGCGGCGGTGTGAATTTATGCAAAATGCGAAAAATGGGCAAAAGGCGAAGAAAGTGTCGAAAAATTGTTGACAACCGCGCGGTTTTGTTGTATCATAAACGTGTGGCGGCAAGTATTTGCCGCCGAGAGAAAACTGAATATCGGAAAACAATGATGAGCCGTGCATATTTGGGCGCTTGTGCGGTTTCGGAGTGAGTAGCGCAACCGGTCTGTTGAATATGAGAAAGTGTGTTTCTCATTATTGACGGGCTTTTTTTATTGCAAAAATACGCGGCTTGTTTCGACGCTTGCGTGTATTTTCAAAATATTATACACACCCCCTCGCCTATGAGGAATTAAGTTATAAACAAACAAGGAGGTCAGCGGTATGAGGTTTGCCAAAACCGCAATTGCTTGCGCGGCGGCGCTTTCCGTCGGTACAAGTGCATATGCAGCCGACATGACATGGAAATTTGACGAGAAAACGTCTGTGGTTTCCGTGCAGGGCTACGGAATAATAAACGACGCCACCGGTCTTAATCAATATCTGGACAGGGCAAAGGTGATTGACGTGCAAAAGGGCGTTACGCGCGTAGACAAAAATGTGTTTGTCGATTGCGGCGGCGTGGAGGAGATAATCCTGCCGGACGGCTTCACCGACATCGGCGACAATTCATTCAGCCTGAGCGGCAGTCTTAAAAAAATCACGCTGCCCGACACGCTGAAAACCATCGGCAGCGAGGCGTTTATGGGGTGCTCCGCACTCGCGGACATTACTCTGCCGAAATCGCTCGGGAGCATAGGCAGAAACGCCTTTGCCGAGTGCGACTCGATAAAGGAATTTAAGATAGATGACGAAAACCCCAATTTCAAGTCAATCGGCGGAGTGCTCTTTACCAAGGACGGCAGCGAGCTGGTGCTCTATCCGCCCGGGGCGGACACCGAGAGCTACACTGTGCCGGACGGCGTGGTGAGGATTGCCGGGGGCGCGTTCTCCTACTGTGAGAATCTAAACGAGATAAATCTGCCGGACAGTCTTGCCGAGATTGGCGATTACGCGTTTTTCTTTGCCAAGGGGCTGCGGAGTGTGAATTTCGGCAGCGGACTTAGGGCGGTAGGCAGCTATTCATTCTACGGTGCAAAGATCGGCGAATTACGGATACCCTACGGAGCTGAAAAAATCGGCGAATGTGCTTTCAAAAACTGTGACGCGCTGAGGCTTGCCGATGTGCCCGGCACAGTGAGCGAGATTGGCGAAAACGCCTTTTACGGCACGGCAGACAGTTTGTTGCTTTGCGGCTTCGGTTCTGCGGCAGCAAACGCCGCGGCAGCGGATGGCAGACCGTTCACCGAGACGGTGAGAGTGAAGATAAACGGTGCGGAGCAGGAGTTTGATGTGCCGCCGATTGTGGAAAACGGATGTACCATGCTGCCGATGCGCAAGGTTTTTGAATCGCTCGGCGCAGACGTCACCTGGGACGAGGCTACACAGACCGCCACGGGAGTTAAGGACGGCGTGGTGTGCACCGTAGTGATTGGCAGCGACACCATGTACAAAAACGGAAATGGGATAAAGCTTGACGCGCCTGCCGAGATTACAAACGGCAGAACGCTGGTTCACATCAGGGCGATTGCCGATGCATTCGGCGCGAAGGTCGGCTGGGATGAGCGCGGACTTGTGACGGTGGATTACTGATAATGCACGGATTGTGCACCGGCTCGGTGATATATGTTATATTTTGAAAACACACGCAAGCGTCGAAACAAGCCGCGCATCGTGCGCTGCAAATCGGAGATTTACAGCTTACT
>CAJLYL010000108.1 GCA_905210855.1 uncultured Clostridia bacterium | reverse complement strand
ATCATAAAGGTTGAAAACTTTCTGCTTATTTTTCCGTTAGTAATTTTACGCTAAGCATCCGAAATTGAAATTTTATAAAATTCAAATATGTTGTCCCCAAATACTTGACAAGCAGGCAAAATAATTGTATAATTATCATTGTGTAAGTTTTGTCTAATCCCGTTATGTGCGAGAGCACTATTGCAATAACGGAGGGAGGGAATTTTAATGGCAGAAATCAGAATTAAAGAAAACGAATCTCTTGACAGCGCACTGCGCAGATTCAAAAGACAGTGTGCAAAGTCAGGCGTTTTGTCTGAAATAAGAAAAAGAGAGCACTACGAAAAGCCGAGCGTTAAGCGCAAAAAGAAATCGGAAGCAGCCAGAAAGCGTTCTTACAGATAAGCGGCTGTTTGTGCATGGATGATAAGGAGGGATTTATGTTATGAGCTTAAAAGAAAGACTGGCACAGGATCTGAAACTCTCCATGAAAGAAAAAGACACGGTGAGGAAAAACACCGTCCAGAGCTTGCGTGCAGCGGTCAAGCAAATTGAGATTGACAAGCGCTGCGAGCTTGATGACGACGCTGTCATCGAGGTAATCGCAAAGGAACTTAAGAAGAGAAAGGATGTACTTCCCGAGTACGAGAAGAGCGGCAGGGACGACCTGATTGCTCAGCTCAAGCAAGAGATAGACATCGTTGTGGGATATCTACCTTCCCAATTATCTCACGAGGAATTAGACGAAATTGTAAAAGCTGCCGTTGCTTCCACCGGAGCTTCGTCCATGAAGGATATGGGCAAGATCATGGCGGAAGTAATGCCCAAAATAAAGGGCAGGGCAGACGGCAAGGAAGTCAACTTGCTTGCCAAGAAGTATTTATCCTAAAAAATCAGCGGTTGCCGCAGTTGCGGCAGCCGCTTTTTTGTTGTTTTAAATCTGCGGTGTGATGGCATGGGTGATGTCATACTCCGCGCCCGGGGCAAGCTTTCTTATGGAGAATTTGTTCTCTATGCTTCCGTCCGAATCCGGCCGCTGCGTAATGCCGTTCCACGGCTCTATGCAGATGTATTTTGCGCCGAATTTGTGCCATATGAGCAGATGGTCAAACCCCGGAAAATCTATCCGCACCCTGCGTGTGCCGCCCCTGTGAACCAGTGTGCAGCCGTCGGAATTGTGCCTGAGGAATACCAGCGCGTCCTTGACAAAATACTTGTCCTCAAGCGGAAATACGGCTGAATCCGTGAGCACGGTCTGTGTTTTGTCCAGCAGCAGGTTTCCGTCAAGCTCGTATGCCTCGAGGGTTTCGTTTTTGTCGAATACCACGTCGTATTCCTCTATGCCCTCCGGTGTGGCATACGCCTCGTGAGCGCCGACGGAGAAATACATCGTGCCGTCATTCAGGTTCTTCACGCTGTATTTTACAAGCAACGTGCCCTTTTCAACCCTAAAATTCGCCCTGAATTCAAATTCAAACGGATACGCCGCGAGCGTGTCGGCATTTGAGCGCAGCAGCATTGTCAGCTCGTTTTCGCTCTCCGTTTCCACCTCAAATTCACTCATTTTTGCAAAGCCGTGCTTTGTCAGCTTGTATTCCCTGCCCCTGTAAGTGTAGGTATCGTTGACAAGTCCGCTGCATATGGGGAACATTATCGGCGCAGTGCCGCTCCACACGGCAGGGTCGCCCTCCCACATAAATTCGTTTCCGCTTTTGTCGCGGATGCTCCTTATTTCCGCACCGAGAGTTGCCACGGATACGCTGAGCTCGTCCGACTTAATTGTTTTAAGCATGATTTATTCCTCCGTAAATTTATTTGGACAATCGAATGAATAATTGAATTTTTCACTCTAATAATGCAGATTCCGCACAAAGGCGGGGGTGTATGTTTTATTATAATGCGCCGATGTGCGCAGACAGTATTCCGTCAAAGTCTGTGTATGTGTTTTTTATTCTCAGACGACGAGTTCAGCGCCACTGCACTGCTGTCCGAGGAGTCAAGAATAAAAAATATATACACAGACGGCATAAGTTTTTATGCGTACAAAATAAAACATACGTCCCTCGCCAAAGCACAAATTAAATTATATTTTCATCTCCCATTATACTTTATTTTTTCCTCAAAATCAATATTTTTTCTCCCGGTAGGCGAAATGTGCCGAAAATTTAATTATAATAAAGTTGTGTTTCCGAAAAAAGGAGGTGAGAAATATGCAGGAGATAACCATTCCGAGCCTTGGCGGCGGTGACGGCAGCGACGCCCAAAAGCTGCTCGCCTATGTTGAGGAGCTGCGCATGGATACCGATGTGCGACTCACCTACATTGAAAAACAGCTTGACATCATCAAGCGCATGATTGGAGGTGACAACGGATGACAACCCTGAAAAAGGTGATTGCACGCACGGACGCGATAAAGCCGAATGTTTTTACCGAGGCGCAAAAGCGTGACTGGATATATGCGCTCGAGGTTCAGCTGCGCGAATTCCGCGTGATGTATGACGACGCAGAGGCAGATATGCTCTTCCTCAATGATGAAAACGCGGAGCTGATACTCCCGCGCGACAAGGACGACGCCTATGTGTACTACCTCATGGCTATGATGGATTTGGCTAATGAGGACATTGGAATGTACAATAACAACATCGCCATGGCAAACGAGCTGATAAAGGCTTTTCAAAAGCAATACCGACGTGAAAATCTGCCGAAAAAGAATACCAAAATCACAGAGAGAGGAGTGAGCGGACAATGATGCCGTATCTCAAAAACAAAATGAAGCGCGTAGCAAGGAGCGTATCGCAATTTGACGGGCTTAACATGAATCTTGCAAAGGCGGACAGCGAGCTGAGCGACGACTGCAACATGAGCTCGGACGATTATCCCTGCCTTAGCGTGCGCGCCGCGCGCAGCAATTACGGCGACCTCGGCATGACCGTGCGCGCCCTCGGCGCAAAGGACGGAATATTCTGCGTGGGCTCCACCGAGGAGGAGCCGGACAAAACCGTGATAAAATTCGGCGAAAACACCGCCGAGATATCAGCCGGCAATCCCAATGCTGAGCGCCGCTGCGCCTGCCTTGCCGACCAGGTGCTGATACTGCCCGACAAGGCGGTTTACAAGCCGTCAGACAATTCGGTGTACAGCGTGGGGTATTCAAAATCGATTACCCTGAGCGGCGCCGAGGCAACCGCAAAGCAGCAGCTCGGGGTCAGCTACACAACCAATTTTCCCACATATATAGGCGAAATTACGTCAACGGGGCTTGTGTCGGCGACATACTCCGAAAAATATGTGTCATACCTCATGCCCTTTGAGAAAATCAAAGCGGGCGACGTGGTACACATCTCCATGGAGGTGCTCCCCGCACCCTACAACAAGACCAACTACTGGTCGTACATCAAATCCATGAGCGACGGCATCGACCTCAAGGTGGAGTCGGTCACCTACACAAAGCACGACGTAAAAACCGGCACGCTCAACGAGATAACCTCAATAAGCTTCGGGCAAAACGCCATAGACATGGGCGGCTTCAGCGAGGTTATCATCAAGTCAATCACCCTGTCGCGCCGTCTGCCAGACCTTGACGATATGTGTACGCTGAACAACCGCATCTGGGGAGTGAAGAACAACACCATTATGTGCAGCAAGCTGGGCGACGCGTCGCAGTGGTACGATTTTTCGGCAGACAGCTACGGCACCCTGCCGTCGTCATGCTTCTCGGCAGATGTGGACACCGGCGGCAAATT
>CAJLYL010000107.1 GCA_905210855.1 uncultured Clostridia bacterium | reverse complement strand
CCGCTGAAATAGGATAGATAAACACTTGGAGCAGACAAACAAATTTTAATATAATGTGCAGCGTTGAAAAGCGGGACGTCGAGGGCGCCGTCCCCTACAACATACATAGATAAAAAGGCAGTGCCGAGATTTCGGTACTGCCTTGATTTTTTATGGATATTAGTCCTTGATGATAGACTTACCTGTCATTTCCTTTGGCTGCTCAAGACCCATGAGTTTGAGCATTGTTGGTGAAAGATCAGCAAGAACGCCGCCCTCTCTGATAAGAACGTTGCCTGCACCTGCGATAATAAGTGGTACAAGGTTTGTTGTATGGGCTGTGAACGGTGAGCCGTCCTCTTCCATCATCTTATCTGCGTTGCCGTGGTCTGCTGTGATAAGTGCTACGCCGCCCTTTGCAAGAACTGCGTCAACTGTTTTGCCTACGCACTCGTCAACTGCCTCGACTGCTGCTACGGCTGCGTCAAACACGCCTGTGTGACCTACCATGTCGCAGTTTGCGTAGTTGAGAATAACCACATCGTATTTATTTGTGTCGAGCGCCGCGAGAAGTTTGTCAGTCACTTCGTATGCGCTCATCTCCGGCTGAAGGTCATATGTCGCAACCTTCGGCGAATTAACAAGAATTCTGTCCTCGCCGTCATACACTTTTTCAACGCCGCCGTTAAAGAAGAATGTCACGTGAGCATATTTTTCCGTTTCGGCAATTCTCAGCTGCTTAAGACCGTTTACAGAGAGGTATTCGCCCAGGGTGTTTTCAAGCTTTTCGGGCTTGAATGCCACGCGGACATTCGGCATTGACGCGTCATACTGGGTCATGCACACATAGTATGTCTCAAAATATGTTCTGTCGAATCCGCTGAATTCGGGGTCAACTATTGTTCTTGTTATCTCCCTCGCTCTGTCGGGGCGGAAATTAAAGAAGATAACCGAATCTTTTGCGGAAATCGTTCCTGTGGGCATTCCGTCCTTTGTAATGACCGTCGGCACTACAAACTCGTCTGTCTTGCCTGCCTTGTACGATTCTTCAATTGCTTTTGCCGCGCAGTCGCACTTGTTGCCTTCGCCTTTTACCATAGCGTCATACGCAAGTTTAACGCGCTCCCAGCGGTTGTCTCTGTCCATTGCATAATATCTGCCCATGACGGTGGCAATCTCGCCGCAGCCTATTTCCTTGGTTGCCTCATAGAGTTTCTTTACAAAATCTATGCCGCTTGTGGGGGAGACGTCTCTGCCGTCCATAAAGCAGTGAATGTACACTTTGTCAAGGCCGTTTTTCTTTGCAAGGTTTATCACGCCGAGCAAGTGGTCAAAGTGGCTGTGCACTCCGCCGTCCGACAACAGACCCATGATGTGCAGTGCGCTGCCGTTTGCCTTGCAGTTGGCGCAAGCGCCGAGCAGAGCCTCGTTATTGAAGAAATCCCCGTCATTTATGGATTTTGTTATTCTTGTCAGTTCCTGATAAACTATTCTGCCTGCGCCGATGTTGGTGTGACCCACCTCGGAGTTGCCCATCTGTCCGTCCGGCAGACCTACATCAAGACCGCTTGCGTGTACATATGACATGGGGTAATTTGCCCTGAATTCATCCATTCTGGGCGTCTTAGCTTCAAATATAGCATTTCCCTCATGTATTTTGCTCTCTCCGTAGCCGTCGAGTATTGCAAGTACAACAGGTTTTTTTCTCATAATTGTCTACTCCCTTTCCTTGAAATGGGGTGTCGCAGACAAGCAACACCCCAAATGTTAAATCAATCGATTCAGCTGTTTACTATAACCGAAAAATCGTTAGCTTTGAGCGATGCACCGCCGACAAGACCGCCGTCGATATCGGGTTTTGCAAAAAGCTCTGCGCTGTTTTTAGCGTTTACACTGCCGCCATACTGAATTGTAACAGCGTCTGCCGCGTCCTTGCCGAATACCGATTCAACAGTCTCACGGATTTTTGCGCAAACCTCCTGTGCCTGGTCGCTCGTAGCGGTTTTGCCCGTGCCGATTGCCCAGATAGGCTCGTATGCGATGATAGTCTTTTTGACCTGCTCTGCGGTCATACCGAGCAGAGCGATTTTTGTTTGAATTGCAACGTGCTCAAAGGTGATACCCTGTTCTCTCTGCTCAAGGGATTCGCCCACGCAGATGATAGGAGTGAGACCGTGCTCAAAAGCCTTGAGGACTTTTTTGTTCACCGTCTCGTCAGTTTCTGCAAAATACTGACGGCGCTCACTGTGACCGATTATAACGTATTTAACGCCCATTTCGGCAAGCATTTCGGGAGCTATTTCGCCGGTATAAGCACCGTGCTCCTCAAAGTGCATATTCTCTGCGCCAACTTCGATGTTTGTGCCGGCGGTTGCATCAAGCGCAACGCTCAGATCGGTGAAAGGCACACATATGATGCAGCCGTTCTTTGCGTCCGCAACGAGGGGTTTAAGCTCCTCTATAAGCGTCTTTGCCTGAGAAGGCGTCATGTTCATCTTCCAGTTACCTGCAACGATAGTTTTTCTCATGATAATTCCTCGATTCTATATTATGAAATTATTTGTCATTAAGGCAAGCAATGCCGGGGAGAACCTTTCCCTCAAGGTACTCGAGAGACGCGCCGCCGCCTGTGGAGATGTGCGTCATCTTGTCAGCATAGCCGAGCTGAGCAACAGCAGCTGCGGAGTCTCCGCCGCCGATGATTGTAACAGCGTCTGTCTCGGACAGAGCCTTTGCAATAGCCTTTGTGCCGACAGCAAACTTAGGCATCTCAAACACGCCCATAGGGCCGTTCCATATAACGGTCTTTGCTTTCTTTATAACATCGGAGAACAGCTCTATGGTCTTGGGTCCGATATCCATGCCCATGTAGTCCTCGGGAATCTCCTCCGAAGATACGGTCTTGGAGTCGCTTGTCTCGTTGAATTCCTTTGCAACGACAGTCTCAACTGGGAGCAGGAGTTCAACGCCCTTCTGCTGAGCCTTTTCCATAATGGTGCGCGCAAGGTCAAGTTTTTCTTCCTCACAGATTGATGTACCTATGCAGCAGCCCTTTGCGCGCAGGAATGTGTAAGCCATGCCGCCGCCGATGATGAGGTAATCCACCTTGTCAAGCAGATTTTCTATAACGCCGATTTTGTCGGAAACCTTGGCGCCGCCGAGGATTGCAACAAACGGTCTTGCAGGGTCTGCCAGAGCCTTGCCCATGATGCTGATTTCTTTTTCGATGAGATATCCGCAAACTGCCGGCAGATATGCGGCAACGCCGGCTGTTGATGCGTGTGCTCTGTGAGCCGTGCCGAAAGCGTCGTTTACATAGATATCCGCAAGCGATGCAAGCTGCTTTGCAAATTCGGGATCGTTCTTTTCTTCTTCTTTGTGGAATCTCACGTTCTCAAGCAGGCAGATGTCGCCGTCTTTGAGAGATGCAACAGTCTCTTTTGCGCTGTCGCCGATTACATCTTCAGCCATTTTTACATCCTTGCCGAGAAGCTCTGAAAGTCTCTTTGCAACAGGGGCGAGGCTGTACTTCATGTTAAACTCGCCCTTGGGTCTGCCAAGGTGTGAGCAAAGTATAACCTTTGCGCCTTTGCCGGCAAGATACTTGATGGTCGGCAGTGCGCCTACAAGTCTGTTTTCGTCTGTGATGTGATTGTTCTCGTCGAGCGGAACATTAAAATCGCATCTCACAAGCACCTTTTTACCGGTTACTTCGATATCCTCGATGGTTTTCTTATTCATTTACATTCACCTCATAAATAAATTTTATTTATCTATTATATCCAA
>CAJLYL010000106.1 GCA_905210855.1 uncultured Clostridia bacterium | reverse complement strand
CCGACAACGGCAGCACGGAAAATCCGTCAGCACCCGAGACGCCGGCGGTGGATTACGACACGCTCATAAGCGAAAAGGTTGCCGAGCTGTACGTGGTCAAGGCTAATTTCAGCAGTCAGCTCGCCTCCATGAAAAAGTCGGCAGAGAATGAGTTTGATGCTTGCCCAAAAGAGGAACAGACCGAGGCAAAGAAACTTGAAATAATCAAATCGAAGATATCCGGCGCGTCCGCGCTTGAAAAACAGTGCGACGCTCAGGTGGCAACCATTGTGGCGGATTTGCGCTCTCTCCTTGCCGAGGCAGGCAGAGACACGGCGCTTGCCGACAAGATAAACGAGGCGTATAACAAAGAGAAAAAGGTTATGAAGGCAAAGTATGTGAACAAATACTTTTGATGAATGCGCAGAGACTGCAAAACGGCGGTCTCTGCGCTTGACTTTACGCGGCTTATTTAGTATAATAAAGGTTGATATGTATTAAGGGGAGCTGTGTATGTATAATAACTTTTTGTTAATTCCCAATCCCACAAAACCCGAATCGGTGGAGTTTGTCTCCGTTGCCGCGCGGCACCTTGCAGACTGCGGCAGGACGGCGACAGTGCCGATGAAATACAAGGAGCTTGTCGGCGGCGAGGTGTCGGCTGTGTTTGCGGACGATGACAGCCTCGGCGGCGTTGACATGGCGGTGGTGCTCGGCGGCGACGGTACGGTTCTGCGCAATATAGACTATATCCGCCGCCTCGGAGTGCCGCTTTTCGGTGTGAATTTCGGTCATCTGGGCTACCTGACCCAGTGCGAGCCGGATAATGCAATCGAATGTCTCGACCGCATTATCCGCGGCGATTTTGAGATAGAGGAGCGCATAATGCTCAGCTGCAAGATTGCAGACGGCGGCAAGGTGCGCGAATTTACAGGGCTGAACGAGGTTGTCCTGCACCGCGCGGCATTTGCCGGAGCGCTCCATGTCACGGTGCACATCAACGGTAACTTTATCGAGAGCTTTTCGGCTGACGGAGTGCTTGTGTCCACCCCGACAGGCTCAACGGCATACAATATGTCTGCCGGCGGCCCCGTCATCATACCCACGGCGAGCAACCTTGTCATAACGCCGATATGCGCCCATGCCATGGCGGACTGCTCAATAGTTGCCTCGGGTGACGACAGCATATGCATAAGGCTTGCCGCCTTGCGCGGCGGAGACGCCTGCCTTTCGGTGGACAATATAGATAATTGCGGTTTCGGCGCGGACAGCGAGCTAACCGTGACAAAATCCGACTGTGCACTGCGCCTTGTCAATTTCAGTGACAACAGCTTTTATCAGACGCTTAAGCATAAATTATACTCATACAAAGGAGATTGAATATGTTTAGAATATTAAAGAAAAAGGAATTGAATCCGACGGTCACGCTGATGGAAATCGACGCGCCGTTTGTGGCAAAGAAAGCCGAGCCGGGTCAGTTCATCATCCTCAGAGTGGATGACGACGGCGAAAGAATACCGCTTACAATTGCCGATTTTGACAGAGAAAAAGGCAGCGTGAGCATAATATTCCAGATTGTCGGCGCTACCACGGAGAAGCTCAACCACAAAAACGAGGGCGAATATATAAGCGACTTTGTCGGCCCTCTCGGTGTTGCAACTCACACGGACGGACTGAAAAAAGTTGCCGTGGTCGGCGGCGGCGTGGGCTGCGCCATTGCATACCCCATAGCAAAAAAACTTCATCAGCACGGCTGTGAGGTACACGCGATAACAGGCTTTCGCAGCAAGGATCTTGTCATTCTGGAAGATGAATTCACCTCGGCAAGTTCTAAGCTTGTCATGATGACGGATGACGGCAGTTACGGCAAGAAAGGACTTGTGACGGACGCGCTCAGGGAGCTTATAGAAGCAGGCAACAGCTATGACGAGGTCATAGTCATAGGGCCGCTTGTCATGATGAAATTTGTTTGTCTGCTCACCAAGCAATACGGCATAAAAACCGTGGTCAGCATGAATCCGATAATGATTGACGGCACAGGTATGTGCGGCGGCTGTCGTCTCTCCGTGGGCGGCGAAACGAAGTTTGCCTGTGTGGACGGGCCGGATTTTGACGGTCACCTTGTCGATTTTGACGGGGCAATGGAGAGAGCAGCCATGTACAGAGATTTTGAACGCAAGGCTCACGAGGAGACCTGCAATCTTTATAAGGGGGTAGACAACAATGCCTAATATGAAACCGACAAAAAATCCGATGCCGTCCCAGGCGCCGGACGTGCGCAACAAGAATTTTCTTGAAGTGGCGCTCGGATACAGCGAGGAGACTGCAATAGACGAGGCACAGCGCTGCCTCAACTGCAAGCACAAACCATGCGTGAGCGGATGTCCCGTGCAGATTAACATACCCGAATTTATCTCCCATGTGGCTAAGGGGGATTTTGAGGCGGCTTACGAGGTGATAGCACGCTCAAGCTCGCTGCCGGCAGTCTGCGGCAGAGTGTGTCCGCAGGAAAATCAGTGCGAGGGCAAGTGCGTCCGCGGTATCAAGGGCGAATCTGTCGGCATAGGCAGGCTTGAGAGATTCGTTGCGGACTGGCACAATGCCCATTCCGGCGACAAGGCGGCGGCAAAGCCGCAGTCCAACGGTCACAAGGTTGCTGTCATCGGTTCCGGCCCGTCGGGTTTGACTTGCGCCGGAGACTTAGCTAAAAAAGGATACGACGTAACAGTCTTTGAGGCGCTCCATCTTGCCGGCGGCGTGCTTGTATACGGCATACCGGAATTCCGTCTGCCAAAGGCCATAGTTCAGCGCGAGATAGACGGTCTTGTCTCCCTCGGCGTGAAGATAGACACCAACATGGTTATAGGCAAAGTACTCTCAATAGACGAGCTTATGAGCGAATACGGCTTTGAAGCGGTGTTTGTCGGCTCGGGCGCAGGCTTGCCGCGGTTTATGAACATCCCGGGCGAGAATCTTAAGGGAGTGTACTCCGCAAACGAGTTTCTAACCCGAGTCAACCTCATGAAAGCATACAAGGACGGCAGCACCACGCCGATTAAGAACAGCAAACGAGTTGCGGTTGTCGGCGGCGGCAATGTTGCCATGGACGCAGCAAGGTGCGCAAAGCGCCTCGGTGCGGAGGAAGTATACATTGTGTACAGGCGCAGCGAGCAGGAGCTGCCGGCGCGCCGCGAGGAAGTGGAACACGCCAAGGAAGAGGGAATCATCTTCAAGCTGTTATCCAACCCGATTGAAATTCTGCCGGACGACAACAAGTTTGTCAAGGGAATGAAATGTGTAGAGATGGAACTGGGCGAGCCGGACGAATCCGGCAGGCGCAGACCGCAGGTAAAAGAGAATTCTGAATTTGTGATAGATGTTGACTGTGTGATTATGTCCATAGGCACAAGCCCCAATCCGCTTATCAAATCGACCACAAAAGGACTTGAGACACAGAAATGGGGCGGAATCATCGCGGACGAAAACGGACTTACCTCGCGTGAGGGTGTGTTTGCCGGCGGTGATGCCGTGACCGGCGCGGCAACGGTTATCCTCGCTATGGGTGCAGGAAAAAATGCCGCAGCTGCGATAGATGAATATATAAGGAATAAATAGTTGTATAAAACAGTGCGGCAAATAATCTTATTTTGCCGCACTGTTTTATGCTGTTTGTTTTTGGAAAATTTTCTGCGTAGGCTCGGTGATGCATGTTATATTTTGCAAATCACGCATACAGATTTGCGCTGTCTGTGTGTGTATTTTTTATTCTTGACTCCTCGGACAGCAGTGCGGTAGCGCTGAA
>CAJLYL010000105.1 GCA_905210855.1 uncultured Clostridia bacterium | reverse complement strand
ATATCGTCTGCGCTGATAACGGTTTTCATGCTGTCTCGCCTGAGAAGCAGCGGTATGGCATACGTCTCGGCAATCTTCGGCATATCAGCGTCGGCATTTGTGGGTGTGCTGATTGATTTTGTGATGTATCGGTCGCAAACCGAAGACAGATTCTGCGGCAGCCGCATAAGCGTGCCATACCGCAGCATTCTGTCCATAAGTGTGCCCATCGCCCTGGGGTCATATCTGCGCTCTGCCCTCGTCTCCGCCGAAAATGTGTTCATACCCGGGCGGCTTGCGCTCTCGGGCGTGGACAGCGCACTTGCGCGCTACGGCGTCATCAAGGGCATGAGTATGCCGCTGATGTACTTCCCCGCGGTGTTCATCTCGGCATTTGCCTCCATGCTTGTGACGGAACTTGCCGACAGAAACGCCTCGGGCAAAACCAACGGTATAAAATACATATCGAAAAAGGCGTGTGAATATTCGCTGTATTTCGGCTGCATGACTGCCGCGGTGCTGTTTGTATGGGGCGGCGGCATTGCGGAAATCTTCTACCCCGGGTCGGACGTGGGGCGGTATCTCATGTATCTGTCGTTTCTTGTGATTCCCATGTATCTGGACAGTGTGGTTGACAGTATGCTCAAAGGGCTGAATCAGCAGATGAGCAGTCTGCGCTACAACATAATCGATTCCGTGCTGCGCATTGCGCTCATATGGTTTGTGATACCGCGGTTCGGCGTGGCGGCATACATAGGCATACTGTATGTGAGCGAGATTTTCAATCTCACGCTCAGCATCTCGCGGCTGGCGAGGGTATCGCATATGCGGCTGGGGGCGTTATCGTTTATTCTGCCGTGCGTCTGCGGTGCGGCGGCGCTCATTGCGGCAAGGCTGGCAAACGGCGGATTCACGGACATATTTGTGTTTGTTTTCACATATTGTTTCGCAGCAACAGGTGCAGAATGTATACGCCGCACAAAAATTTCGCAGAGGTATGGAAAAAAACTCGGCGGTGGTGTATAATAGATCCAGTACATTCTCGTATTGTGCATTGCAAAGCGATCCATCAAAGGAAGTGTATGTGTTTTTATTCTCAGACGACGAGTTCAGCGCTGCTGCACTGCTGTCCGAGGAGTCAGGAATAAAAAATACATACACTGACGGCGCAAAACAGCGAAGATGCATAAAATACACCTGTCCGAATAAACTGTGCAACGATTAAGAAAGAAGGCAACAAAAGATGAACAAAAGACTTCAAGGAACTCTAATACTCGCCCTGACAGCTATAATATGGGGCATATCGTTCGTGTCGCAAAGCGTCGGCATGGAAGTGATAGAGCCGAACACATTCAACGGAATAAGAACCCTGCTCGGCTGCGTGTCGCTGCTGCCGATAATAGCTGTGCGCAGCGCCACAATTAAGCGCGACGCAACCGAACAAGAGCTCAAAGACGAGAAAAAAAATCTCATAAAGGGCGGCATAGCCTGCGGAATATTCCTCTGCCTGGCAAGCACGGTGCAGACCTACGGGCTGAAATTCACCACGGCAGGCAAATCAGGATTCATCACCGCCATGTACATGATAATCGTGCCGATAATAAGCGTATTCCTGGGCAAAAAAATCCGCCCGATGGTATTTGTGAGTGTGGCGGTGGCGCTCACCGGATTATACTTTCTGTGTCTCGGCGGCAGCGGCGGCGCAATGAACCGCGGCGACGCGATAACCCTTGTGTGCGCGCTCCTCTTTGCCTTTCACATACTCACGGTGGATTATTTTTCGCCAAAAGTTGACGGGGTCAAGCTGAGTTGTCTGCAATTTCTTGTTGCCGGCACACTCAACATCATTGCAATGTTCATATTTGAAAAACCGGTTATGGCAGACATCATGAAATGTACCGTGCCTATCCTATATTCGGGTCTCATGTCTTGCGGCGTGGCGTACACTTTGCAGATAATCGGTCAGAAATACGCCGAGCCGACTGTTGCATCCATAGTGATGAGCATGGAATCGGTATTCTCCGCGCTTGCAGGATGGGCAATTCTGGGGCAGGGCATGAGCGGCAGAGAGCTTTTCGGCTGTGCGCTGGCTTTCGGAGCAATCGTGCTGGTGCAGCTGCCGGAGAGGAAAATCAATGGATAAAATACTGATATCCGCCTGCCTTTTAGGCGAAAATGTGAAATACAGCGGCGGCAACAACCGCCTCGACAGCCCCGTCATTGCGCGCTGGCGCAGGGCGGACAGGCTTGTGCCCGTGTGCCCCGAGGTTTTCGGCGGAATGTCAACTCCGCGCCCCCCGTCCGAGATAATCGGCGGCAGAGTGATAAATGCAGACGGCGACGATGTGACGGATTTTTTTGAAAAAGGCGCGCGCATTGCACTGGAACACGCGCAAAAATCGGGCTCGAGGTACGCTATGCTCAAGCAAAACAGCCCCTCATGCGGCAGCAGGAGCATATATGACGGCTCATTCTCGGGCAAGAGGATAAGCGGCACGGGCATCGCGGCGGCACTGCTGCGGAAGCACGGCATAAAAATATATGACGAAACTCAGGCTGACGAGCTGGACGCGGACATGATGGCGGCGGCACTGCCGCCCAAAATAAAAAATGCCCTTAAGCGGCTGAATGACAGCGGTTACGAGGCATACGCCGTGGGCGGCTGTGTGCGCGATATGCTCATGGGCAGAGATCCGTCCGACTACGACATAACCACAAGCGCCATGCCGGACGAGGTGGCGGAGTGTTTCGCCGGATTAACCGTAGTGCCGACGGGCATAAAGCACGGCACGGTGACGGTGGTTGACGGCGGCGAGAGCATAGAGATTACCACCTACCGCATAGACGGCGAATATGCCGACAACCGCCACCCAACTGCGGTCAGCTTCACGCGGAATTTGCACGATGACTTGGCGCGGCGCGACTTTTGCATGAATGCAATAGTCATGGACAGAAACGGAAAAATCACCGACCCATACGGCGGCGAGGCGGACATTGCCGACGGGCGCATATCCTGTGTGGGCGACGCGGCGGTGCGCTTCGGCGAGGACGCGCTGAGGATTCTGCGGTGCATTCGCTTTGCCTCGGTTCTGGGGTTTGACATTGAGGACAAAACCGCCGCGGCGGTGCGCAGCTGTGCTCACTTGCTCGGCGGCATATCGGCGGAGAGGATTTTTGCGGAGCTGAAAAAGCTGATTTGCGGAGACTGCGCGGCAAAAATCCTGCGCGAATACAGGAGCGTGATATTTGAGATTTTGCCTATGCTCAACACGGGCGGCTACGACCGCGCGGTTGAGTGTATGGACAAATGCGCGCGGCGCGCGGACATACGTCTTGCCATGCTTGCGGCGTGTGCCGCGCCGCAGAGCGCCGCGGATATCTGCGGCAGGCTGAAGACGGACGGCGACACGCGCGCCGCGGTTATCCGCCTTACGGAGAACAGGGATTTTGACGCAGCGCCCGACAGGGTGAGCGTGAGGCGCGCGGCGGCGAGGTTCGGGATTGATTTTTTGCCCGTGCTTGCCGATTTTGTGCGGATATATGTCGGCAGCGGCAAAATGGGCGAGGTGCGCCGCATTGCGGAAGAGATAAAGGCGGACGGAGACTGCTGCGGCATTGCACAGCTTGCGGTGAGCGGCGGCGACATGATTGCCCTCGGCTATGAGGGCAGGGAGATAGGCGCGGCGCTCGATAGGCTGCTTGACGCGGTGATGAGCGAAAAGGTGAAAAACACAAAAGAGGATTTGATTAATTACTGCGTATCGGCTCGGTGATGTATATTATATTTTGAAAACACACGCATACCATGCGGCTGCTA
>CAJLYL010000104.1 GCA_905210855.1 uncultured Clostridia bacterium | reverse complement strand
CCGGACCGGCAGGAGCTTTTGCTGCGCATACGGGCTTTGCTGCGCCGCGCCCGCATTGTGGACGAGCACAAAATCACGGTGGGAGACGTGGAACTGGACTACGACACCCACACCGTGCGGCGCGGCCACGATGCGCAGGTGCTGCCGCCCAAGGAGTTCAACCTCCTATACAAGCTGCTGGCTTATCCGGAAAGGACCTTTACCCGGCTGGAGCTGCTGGATGAGATCTGGGGCATGGACTCCGATACGGGCTGGGAGACCGTCACCGTCCATGTCGGGCGCTTGCGCAAACGCTTTGAGGGCTGGGACGAGTTTGAGATAGTTGCCGTTCGGGGGCTCGGTTACAAGGCGGTGAAAAAGATATGAATAAAAAGGAGCGCACAGGACGGGTCGCTCTGGCACTGCTGATATCGGGGATAATTTTTGCGGCAAGCATCTTGATCATGCTGCTCACCATCGGTGTCGTTTACGGGCTGGTGCGGCTCGGAGTGATCGAGACCGTCGGAGAGCAGGTCGGTTTGCCGGAGGTTTTGCGGTTTTTCTTTTATATCAGTCTCGTTATCGGTTTTCTCCTTGCGTATTTTATCGGCAAAATTGCCATCAAGCCGTTTAAGCGTCTTATCGATGAGCTTGACAGACTTGCAAGCGGCGATTTCAAGGCGAGGCTGCATTTCGGCAGGCTCATAGCCGAGCATCCCACCTTTAAGCAGGTCGAAAACAGCTTCAATCGTGCGGCCGAGGAACTGGAGCACACCGAAATGCTGCGCAGCGATTTTATAAACAACTTCTCGCACGAGTTTAAAACGCCCATAGTCTCAATCGCCGGCTTTGCAAAGCTTCTGCGCCGAGGAAAGCTCACGGATGAGCAAAAAGAGGAGTACCTTGAGGTCATCGAGGAGGAGTCGCTGCGGCTCTCTGCCATGGCGAACAATGTGCTGAGCTTGACCCGAGTGGAAAATCAGACTATCCTAACAGAGATCACGAGGTTTAATCTGTCCGAGCAAATTCGTGGAGCCGTATTGCTGCTTGCGGAAAAATGGACGCCCAAAAGTCTTAACATGGACATGCAGTTTGATGAGCACATGATATGCGCAAATGAGGAGCTTTTAAAGCAGGTGTGGATAAATCTGCTGGATAATGCAATAAAGTTTTCAGAGCCCTGCGGCACGGTGTCGGTCGATATCTCCGAGGCGGGCGACCGTCTCTCTATAAGCGTTTCAAACCAAGGCAGGGATATCCCGAAGGATCGCATCGCACATATATTCAACAAGTTTTATCAGGCCGACGAGTCGCATTCGTCGGCAGGAAACGGCATCGGCCTTGCCATCGTGAAAAAGGTGTGCGAGCTTCATGGTGGCACGGTATCTGCAAAAAGCGAAAACGGTACAACGACCTTCACCGTCGTACTGCCAAAGCAGCAGGATGTGTAAGCAGGCGAAGAAAACTTGTCAATCAGTTTGTGTCATCTTGAAGGCTACACCTTTTTATGCTATAATAAGGTAACTTTATATGCTTCGAAAGGGTGCAAAAATATGACACAACTGCCGTATGATATGGAATATGTAGTATCTGTGTATATTTCAGCAATAGCATCTACCGTTGTTTGATGAATTTCAGTAGAGCCGGCTAGACATTTAGAGGGGCAGAAAACTCCATTAAGTAAAGGAGATTCCATGGATAGAATAATTACTCTGCTAAGACTATTTACGGAATGTGCGTCAATATATGTTGGATATGTTGGCGTCACTACAATCTTCGCTTTTATTACCAAAAGCGAATCACTTGTAGATAGAACCAAATCATGTAGAAAGCCAAGATTCCTCATTATTTGCATTATTCTATTATTACTTATACCCCTTGATATAGTATATACTACTCTTGCATACATTCCGGATGGACAATATACTATGAATGCGGAATATTCGGCTTATTGCTATGAAGAAATTTATGACGAAGATGAACAAGGATACTATGAAAAAGAATACTCTTATGAAGGAATAGCTCCGGCAACAATAGAAATCAAGAGTGATGTTGATTATGAAGATGATGGCGAAACTAATTGGGGACAAAGCAAAACAAAAGCAACAGATTATACTACCTATTACCTTTTGAGCATAAAGTTGGATTGCTTTAATAATACAGAGTTCTTTTTCGATGAAGAAATAGAGGAAAACGAAAAACAAGAGTTTGAAATTGAATATGATAATAAAAACTACAATTTAGTTATAACAATTGGAGAAATTTCAGATGAAACACTTGAATATACGATAGATGATAGAATTAATGACATTTCCACAAGCAAAATTGTGGAGCACATCATTATGATGACATTAGATTTAATAGGCATAATTGGATACTTTATTGCAATGAAAGTGTATATGAGCAGCAAGAAAAAAGGCAACAATTAAGTAGATAATTACAATATAAATCAACGATTGCATAAGAAACTTGTCAAGAAAAATGGACAGATAGAAGGAGTGAAAAAGTGATTAGGCACGGCATAGTGGTTGATGCCCATGCGCTCTGCGACGCTTTTCACCTTAAGACCGTCTTTGAGCACCAATTCGCAGGCTTGCCCTTTGAATTCTCTCGTGTAATTGCGCTTCTCTTTCATACAGTCCACCTCTTGAAATTATTATATCATTTTTCACTCTTCGGACTGTCCTCTTTTACTGTACAACTTTTGCGACTTCATCATTAATTATTCATTGAAAAATCCTGCTTGATGAATGATGAATATTGAATATTTAAAAATGAATAATACAAACGAAAAATCCTGTCGGAAGTACGACAGGATTTTTCGCTTGGCGGAGAGTGAGGGATATCGCTTTTGCTGCGCAAAATCGAGTGTCCTTGCAGCACAGCTGCTTCGGACCTTGTACCTAAAAACATGCCGCCGGCATGTTTTCTTAACGGCACACGCCCGCTCCGGGTTCGAATCCCTCAGAAATAAAACTCCCCCACCGTGGTGGGGGAGTTTTTGGCGGAGAGTGAGGGATTCGAACCCTCGTGGGCGTGAGCCCAAACGGTTTTCAAGACCGCCTCGTTATGACCACTTCGATAACTCTCCATATCAAAAAAGTACCCTAATGGGTACTTTTTTGGCGCAGAAGGAGGGATTTGAACCCTCGCGCGCTTTTTACACGCCTACTCCCTTAGCAGGGGAGCCCCTTCGGCCTCTTGGGTACTTCTGCATGCCGCTCAAGTATGATATCACAGCTATACCCCGTTGTCAATAAAAAATTTCCATGCACCGCTGAAATTAAACCGCGCGGGCATGTTAAACAACGTTGAAATTTTCAGCTTGCTGTTGAAATGAGCTATACATTAATATATAATAAACGCACAGATATGAATAAGGCGGGAGAGAAATGTCATATTGCACCAAATGCGGCGCGTATATACCGGACGGCCAGATGCGCTGTCTGGCCTGCGGCTTCGACGAGGCTGCGGAGAAGAGCAGCGGAAGCGCCGCCGCGCGCAAACAGAAAAGCGACACTGGTTTTTCCAACATGAATTCGGAAGAGCTGCGCCGCGAGCTGGAGTACCAGAGAAAAAAGAAGCAGGAAGAGCATCGCCGATGGGCCGAGGCCGAATACGAGCGCAGAAGGGCGGCTGAGTCGAGCGGCGCCAAAACCGACGAAAGGCCGGAGCAGCCAATGCAGCATGACACAGCCTTGCCGGATCAGCTGGTGCGGCTCATGTCCGCGGCGTCATATATAAGTGTACTGTTTATATTGCCGTATATTTTTGCGAGCGACAACAGCTTCGCACGCTTCCACGCAAAACAGGGCTTGGGATTGTTCATATTCGGCGCGGTGGCGGACGTGATTGGGAGCATATTCCCGCTTGCATGGCTGCTGTGGCTGATAAGAATATATTGCATATACAAGGGCGTGACTGGCGCGCTGAGCGGGCAGACGGAACCACTGCCACTGCTGGGGAAATATATAAAATGAGGAGCGATATTTTGCGACGCGGAGCGTCGAGAGCCACAATATTTAGACAGTGAAAAAAAGTCTGAAAAAAGTGAAAAAAAGTGTTGACTTTGCGGGAAAGCGGTGGTATATTAACCAAGCACTTGAGAGAGCGCAGCGGCCTCTGAAAAGAGCCGAGAAACAAATCGAAAAGATTTGAAAAAAGTTCTTGACAAAGAAAACTTGTTGTGCTATATTAAGTGAGCTGTCGCACCGAGAGGGCGCGAGCGAGTGTACCTTGAAAATTGAACAATGTAAGAAAAGCTTATGCTAAATAAGCACCA
>CAJLYL010000103.1 GCA_905210855.1 uncultured Clostridia bacterium | reverse complement strand
TACGCTTGGGCTTACGCCGGCGGCAAAGTCTCTCGCCTACAAAATCGGCGCGATAGATGTGCCAAAGGACAAGCGGCGCGTGCATAAGCGCCCGATTCCGCGGCTCGGCGGATTGGCAATATATTATGGCTTCCTCGTGAGCATATTGCTCTTTTCCAATATAGACAGGCAGCTCATAGGCATAATTGCCGGTTCACTGCTGATTGTCGGAGTGGGCATAATAGATGATGTCAAGCAGCTGCGCGCCGGCATAAAGCTCATTGTGCAGATTGGCGCGGCGCTTATCGTCGCATTCAGCGGAGTGCGCATCACCGCTCTCAGTATGCCTGCGGTGATTGTGCCTGGCGGCATAATAAGCCTGGGTGTGCTCAGCCTGCCGATAACGGTGCTGTGGATAGTGGGCGTGACAAACGCTGTCAACCTGAT
The DNA here is from genome assembly GCA_905210855.1 of uncultured Clostridia bacterium. Lineage (GTDB taxonomy): Bacteria > Bacillota > Clostridia > UMGS1810 > UMGS1810 > RGIG4708. The sequence continues at coordinate 3,904 of CAJLYL010000103.1, read as the reverse complement.
AGACGGCTTGGACGGGTTGGCGGCAGGCATCTGCTCCATAGCCACATTCTCGCTGTTTTTTATCGCCATTCTTGCCGGAGAGACCTCTGTGGCGGTGTTGGCGGCGGCTCTTGCGGGCTCGTGCATGGGATTTTTGCCGTACAATTTTAATCCGGCAAAGATTTTCATGGGAGACACCGGTTCCACATTTTTGGGATATATGCTCTCAATCATATGTATTCAGGGGCTTTTCAAAGGCTATGTTATAATCTCCTTTATTGTGCCTTTTCTCATACTCGGTCTGCCGATATTCGACACGACATATGCGATACTGCGCAGAATAAAGAATAAAAAGCCCATAATGAGTCCGGACAGGGGACACCTGCATCACAGGCTGATAGACATGGGTCTTTCGCAGAAGCAAACCGTGGCGATACTCTATGTCATAGCCATGATTCTGGGCTTGTCCGCCGTTATGGTAGTCGGGCAGGGCGCGTACACGGCGATTATTTTCATCGCCTGCGTAATGCTTTTTGCATTCTTCGGCGGCAGAATGATTATCGAAAAACAGATAGCCATGCATAAGGACGCTGTCAAGGCCGAAAAAGCAGCGAATGAAGCTGCGGCGGAGGAAAAAGCGGAGAATAGCGTTGAATCCGAAAATAATGAAGAGCCGGAGAATAATGAAGAGACTGAAAAACGTGAAAAACGTGAAAAACGTGAAAAACGTGAAAAAACGGAGGACAGAGATAATGATTAAGGTAATGACGGCTTTCGGCACAAGACCCGAGGCAATAAAGATGGCGCCGCTTATCAAGGAGCTTGAAAAAAGAGACGGAATACAGTCGATAGTTGCGGTCACCGCTCAGCACAGACAGATGCTTGACCAGGTGCTGGAGCTGTTCGACATCAAGCCGGACTATGATTTGAACATAATGAAGCCCAAGCAGACGCTTGCACAGATAACCACACGCGCCCTCATCGGGCTTGAAGAGGTGATAAACGCTGCCAAGCCGGACATTGTGCTTGTGCATGGCGACACCACAACCACCTTTGCAGGTGCGCTGGCGGCGTTTTACTGCCACACCATGATAGGTCACGTGGAGGCAGGGCTGCGTACATACGATAAATATTCGCCGTGGCCCGAGGAGATGAACAGACGTCTCACGGGTCAGATGACGGATTTGCATTTTTCGCCCACGGTGTCAAACAAGAATAATCTTCTGCGCGAAAATGTGAGCGAGGACAAGATATATATCACCGGCAACACGGTTATAGACGCACTGAAAACCACTGTAAGAGCGGACTACAAATTCCGCGATGATACTTTGAATGATGTGTTTGCATCCGGCGGCAGGGTGATTCTCATGACCGCTCACAGGAGAGAGAACCTCGGCGAGCCGCTCGAGAACATATGCAATGCGGTGCGTGAGGTTGTGCTGGCGCATGATGATGTGCATCTGGTGTATCCCATGCACATGAATCCGATTGTGCGCAGTACGGCGACATCAATCCTCGGCGGAATTGACAGAGTACATCTTATAGAGCCGCTCGATGTTGAGGATATGCACAATGCCATGGAGCGCTGCTACCTGGTTATGACGGATTCCGGCGGACTCCAGGAGGAGGCGCCGAGTCTGGGCAAGCCTGTTATAGTGCTGCGCACCGAGACGGAGCGCCCCGAGGCAGTGGACGCCGGCACGGTTATCATGGGCGGCGTGCAAAAGGCGGATATTGTTGAAAAGGCAAATATGCTGCTCAATGACAGACAGACTTATGACAGGATAGCGCACACGGCGAACCCTTACGGTGACGGAAATGCGTCCGCGAGAATTGCCGACGCGATACTTTATGCCTTCGGCAAGGGCGACAGACCGGAGAATTTGGTTAATTCGTAATTCGGAATTCGAAATTATGCACGCGGCGCAATTCATTTGTAATTCATTTGTATTTGGAGGTTTTCCCGATGAAACTTAACGGATGGGGCAATTATATAAAAACATTTGTGCTTGCGGTGCTTATCATAGCCGTGTACAAGACATTTGATAACCTGGGCTACCTTGCACATTCTCTGGGGCACTTTCTCGGACTGCTCTATCCGGTGTTTTGGGCGTTTGCGGTCGCTTTTTTGCTGTACCCCATGTGCCTGCGGATAGAGAATCTCTATGAAAAATGCAATGTAAAATTTATTCATGCCAGGCGGCGCGGATTGTCTGTGCTCACAGTGTTCGCGGCGTTTCTCACTGTGCTTGCGGTGCTCATCTCTTCAATAATTCCTGCGCTTGTCAAGAGCGCGCGCGAGCTCTTTGTGCAGCTGCCGAATATGGCAGACAGCTTTATCGGATATATTTCCGACCTCGGCATTGTTGATATGGAAAAAATTTATAGCTCCGTGTCGATTGAAAAAATCATAGAAAAGCTCAATTTCTCCGATGCGAGCGTGTATATTCAGAGCGTTGCCGGCGCGTCAAGCTTTTTTGTTAATGCGCTTATGACGATTATCATCTCAATATATGTTCTTGCGGACAGGCATAATTTCAAAGTCGGCGCAAAACGCGTGTGGCGGCTGTTTGTCAAGGAGGACACAAGGGAGCTCGTTACGCCTTATCTGCGGCTGACATATGACTTTATGTACAAGTACATCGGCTGTATGCTGCTGGACGCCTTTGTGGTGTTTTGTATATCCATGGTGGTGCTGCTTGTGCTCCGCGTTAAGTATGCGCCGCTGCTGGCGCTTATGATAGGCGTTATGAACATTATTCCGTATTTCGGCGCTATAATTTCCGGCGTGCTCACAACGGTTATCACGCTTGTTACGGGCACTCTGTCAAAGGCGGTTATTGTAGGCATCTGCCTGCTTGTAATGCAGCAGATAGACGGCAATGTGATTCAGCCGCACATAGTTAAGGATTCTCTTCAGATAACTCCGTTTTGGGTATTGGTTGCAATTCTTATCGGCGGAGGGCTGTTCGGCTTTTGGGGAATTATTGTGGCGGTGCCGTTTATGGCGCTGTTTCAGACAATCTTCGGCGATGTGCTCAACTGGCGTGAACGCAGGATGACGGAAAAGGCGGAGCGCAACAGGTAATTGAAAATCATGAAGTTTTGCGCGCCGTACCGAATGTGGTGATGTCCACTTAAGAGGAAATTAATTTCATCGTTTTCGCAAAAAACACAAACTTTTTTGCGAAAATGTATTGACAAATCGGCTGATTATATGTATAATGTAATAGTTGCGAATGCTGTTGTAGCTCAGTCGGTAGAGCACTTCCTTGGTAAGGAAGAGGTCGGCAGTTCAAATCTGCTCAACAGCTCCAAAAATCGACAAGCACGGTTAGTGCTTGTCGATTTTTACTTTTTACCTATTTGCTTTTTAATATCTCTGACAATATACTCATTAACGAAAATTCAACAGCAGAATTTAGTATGGTTTTCAACCGGCAAACTCTAAAAAGGTGTGAAAATTTTTCTACAATCGAAAAATTTTCAGTCCGATACGTTATAATTGACCGATCCGTTTGCTATGCAAAGCCCGATGAATAGGTAGTCAGATTATTTTCAGTCAGGAAATTAAGTGTTCGGCTTGCCTGTTTCAGATTATATATTTTGCTCCAATGCTCATAGCCTTTGCTTTCCTGTGCCTTGATACAATTCTGAATGTCGATAATGAGGTTGATACGGCGACTTTCTTTTTTCGGTCGGTGTATAGCGTTCTTTGTAATGCGTTCTTTTATGGAATCCTCTGTATAATAACCTCCCAGAGTTTTGCCCCGTATAAACCGCTCACGCCCTGCGGCTCGGAATGATATATGTTTACCGTGTTTTACTTCATATCCGGCGATTTCCATACGCAGCAGAAAATCGGAGTAGTCGAGCGACTTTCGGACAGCTTTGTCAATATCCGCTTTAAGCTGTGCCTTATAGC
>CAJLYL010000102.1 GCA_905210855.1 uncultured Clostridia bacterium | reverse complement strand
TCCCGACACATACGGCAGAGGCAGAATCGTCGGCGACTACCGCCGTGTTGCCCTCTACGGTATCGATTTCCTCATTGAGCAGAAGCAGAAGGATTACGCTAACTGCGGCGACGGCGTTATGACAGACAACATCATCAGACAGCGCGAAGAGATTTCCATGCAGATAAACGCACTCAAAGGTCTCAAGGCTATGGCTGCGTCATACGGATTTGACATCTCCGCTCCGGCGTCAAACGCTAAAGAGGCTGTTCAGTGGCTCTATTTCGGTTACCTCGGCGCAATCAAGACTCAGAACGGCGCTGCAATGAGCATAGGCAGAATATCCACTTTCCTCGATATCTACATCGAGAGAGATCTCGAGGCAGGTAAAATTACCGAGGCAGAGGCTCAGGAACTCATCGACCACCTCGTAATGAAGCTGCGTATGGTTAAGTTTGCGAGAATCCCTTCATATAATCAGCTGTTCTCGGGCGACCCGGTGTGGGCAACACTCGAAGTCGGCGGCATAGGCGTTGATGGCAGGTCAATGGTTACAAAGAACGATTTCCGTTTCCTCCACACTCTGGAGAACATGGGCCCGTCACCTGAACCGAACCTTACAGTGCTCTATTCTTCGGCACTTCCGGAGAACTTTAAGAAATATGCGTCGTATATCTCCATAGAGACAAGCTCTATCCAGTATGAGAACGACGATGTCATGAAGCCGGTATGGGGCGATGACTACTCAATCTGCTGCTGCGTATCCGCTACACAGACAGGTAAGGAAATGCAGTTCTTCGGCGCAAGAGCAAACCTTGCAAAATGCTTGCTCTATGCTATAAACGGCGGCGTCGATGTTAAGACAAGGGAGCAGGTTGGCCCGTCATACAGACCGATTACCGCAGAATATCTCGATTATGACGAGGTTATAGAGAAGTACAAGGTTATGATGGATTGGCTGGCAGGATTGTATGTAAATACACTCAACCTCATCCAGTATATGCACGACAAATATTACTACGAAGCAGCAGAGATGGCTCTCATAGATACCGATGTCCGCAGGACATTCGCAACAGGTATCGCAGGCTTCTCTCATGTGGTTGATTCGCTCAGCGCTATCAAGTATGCCAAGGTTAAGGTTATACGTGATGAAACAGGCATCGCTGTTGACTATCAGACGGAGGGTGACTTCCCGAGATACGGTAACGACGACGACCGCGCAGATGAGATTGCAGTATGGCTGCTCGGCACATTCCTCGATATGATTAAGAAACGTCACACATATCGTGATTCTGAGCCGACAACCTCCATCCTCACAATCACATCAAACGTTGTTTACGGCAAGGCAACAGGCGCAATGCCCGACGGCAGAAGAGCCGGCGAACCCCTCTCTCCGGGAGCAAACCCGAGCTACGGTGCAGAGAAGAGCGGATTGCTTGCATCGCTCAACTCCGTTGCAAAGCTGCCTTACGAGTGGGCACTCGACGGTATATCCAACACCCAGACAATCAGCCCGGACGCACTCGGTCACGACGATGCGGAGCGCACAAAGAATCTTGTAAATGTGCTTGACGGTTACTTTAACCAGGGCGCACATCACCTCAACGTGAATGTGTTCGGCACAGAGAAGCTTATCGACGCTATGGAACATCCGGAAAAAGAGGAGTATGCAAACTTCACTATCCGTGTATCCGGCTATGCGGTTAAGTTTATCGACTTGACCAAGGAACAGCAGCTCGACGTTATATCGCGTACCTGCCACAAGTCAATGTAATTTTTGACGATATTTCAGGCATAATAATATAGGCAAATATAAATTCAGCCATCGGTTTTCCCCACAAAATCGATGGCTGAAAATTTCTTGACTTTAATGTGTCAGGAGTCAATGCTCTTCAACTTTTCCAAAAAGGTACACCTTTTTGGAAGCCCTGTTTGCTGCTATCGGCTTGAAAAAACGTAATATACACCCTCGCCTTTGCGCGAAATCTTCGTTTGACGGTAGGGGGCGATGCCCACATCGACCCGCTTAATTTATGCCGCATGGCAATTCATTATAATAAAGGAGAAAAATCATGCTCGGATATATTCATTCTTTTGAAACCTTTGGCTCAGTGGACGGGCCCGGCGTGCGCTTTGTCGCATTTGTCAGCGGCTGCATCATGCGCTGCAAATACTGCCACAATCCCGATACATGGCAGCGCGGCGAGGACGCATACACACCTCAGCAGGTGATAGACCGCGCGCTGCGCTACAAAAGTTATTGGGGTACGGAGGGCGGCATAACCGTCAGCGGCGGCGAGCCCATGATGCAGCTTGAGTTTGTGACGGAGCTTTTCACTCTTGCCGGGCAAAAGGGGATAAACACCTGCCTGGATACATCGGGCATAATGTTCAATCCCGACGACACCGCGGCAGTGGACAAGCTGCTGTCCGTAACGAACCTTGTCATGCTCGACATCAAGCACATAGATGATGATGAGCACAAAAAGCTGACAGGTCAATCCAACAAAAATATCCTTGCTTTTGCAAAATATCTTGATGAGAAAAATGTACCGGTGTGGATTCGTCATGTGGTTGTCCCCGGCATAACTCTCAAGGAAGAACCGCTCAGGAGGCTCGGCGAGTTTGTGGCGACTCTTTCCAATGTGACAAAGGTCGAAACCCTGCCGTACCACTCCATGGCGAAGTATAAATACGAAAAACTCGGCATAAATTATCCGCTCGCCGATACGCCGGACGCTACCAAGGAAGAGGCGGCGTGGGCGCTGGAGATAATCAACGGAGCAAGAAATATATGAATTGCACACAAATCATCACCGACCAGCAAATTACGCACAAATTGACGCTTATCGGTAGGGAACGGTCCGTGACCGTCCCGGGCAAAACGATAATTAAATTTATGCATCGGCAATTCATCAAGATACAGGAAGGAATTTTTACTTATGAAAACCGTTTCATTCTGCACCCTCGGCTGCAAGGTCAACCAATACGAAACCGAGGCAATGACAGAGCTTTTCAAGGCAAAGGACTATCAGATAAACAGCTTTGACGAAAAATGCGATATATATGTGATAAACACCTGCACCGTCACCGGCACGGGCGACAAAAAATCGCGGCAGATGATTCGCCGCGCACGCGCACTCAATCCCGATGCGGTCATCGCCGTGGTGGGGTGCTATTCCCAGGTCTCCCCGGACGAGGTGAAAAAAATTGACGGTGTAAACCTCATTCTCGGCACAAACGAGAGGCGCAGCATTGTGGAGCTTGCGGAAAAATGCATGACGGACGGCGAGAACATCTGCGAGGTTGGCAATATCATGAAGGTGCGTACATATGAGGAGCTTTGGATATCGTCATATGAAAATCGCACGCGAGCCTTTGTCAAGATTGAGGACGGCTGCAACGAATTTTGCACCTATTGCATAATTCCATATGCGCGTGGCCTAATCCGCAGCCGCCCGATAGAGAGCATCCGTGCCGAGGCACAGATGCTTGCCGAAAACGGATTTTGCGAGATTGTGCTTACAGGCATTCACCTTGCGTCATACGGCAAGGACACGCGCGACAAATCGCTCATAGACGCCATACGCGCGGTTAATGAGGTGGAGGGCATAGAGCGCATTCGCCTCGGCTCGCTTGAGCCGCGAGTACTCACGGAGGATTTTATTAGAGAAATCTCCGAGATGAAAAAGATGTGCAATCATTTTCACATATCCCTGCAGAGCGGCTGTGACGCCACATTAAAGCGCATGAACCGCAAGTACACTGCGGACGAGTTTTATAATTCCGTGCTGTTGCTGCGCAAATACTTTGACAACCCTGCGATAACAACGGACATTATAGTCGGTTTTCCCGGTGAGACGGAGGAGGAATTTTGCGAGAGCATGGATTTTGCAAAAAAACTTGCCCTCAGCGAGGCTCATGTGTTCTCTTATTCCAACAGGAAGGGCACAAAGGCGGACACCATGCCCGGTCAGGTGACAAGGGCAGTCAAGGAGGAGCGTAACCGCCGCATGACGGCGCTCTGCCGCGCCATGCATGAGGAATATATGGATTCATTTGTAGGGAAGATTTGCCCCGTGCTTTTTGAGCGACGGCTCGATGACGGCAGCTTTGAGGGGCACATGACCAATTATGTTAAGGTACACGCGGATTTTGATGAGGACGTTTCGCACAGGATTGTTCCCGTAAAAATTCTCTCGCACAAGGACGGCGTGGCGATGGCATAGTAAAACGGGAGTTGAGCACGTGTTCAACTCCCGTTTTACTATGCATTAAAAGCTATGAATTTTCGCCTGATATATGTGCTCATCACAAGACCTATGGCGACAAAGCTTGTCATAACCGCCGAACCGGCGTAGCTGAAAAACGGCAGCGGAA
>CAJLYL010000101.1 GCA_905210855.1 uncultured Clostridia bacterium | reverse complement strand
AAATTTGAGATATAATTTGCCTTTTAACATCCGCGTGAGCTGATATTTCACTTGACGCGCAGCGGCAAATTTCGCCCAAAAAAGCACTTGCTTTAAGCAAGTGCTTTTTTCTGGTGACCCATCCGAGAATCGAACTCGGGATTGCGCCTTGAGAGGGCGCCGTCTTAACCGCTTGACCAATGGGCCATTGTCAACAACGAAGATTATTATAACATACTTTTTTTAAAATAGCAAGTGTTTTTTTGAAAAAAATTAAATTTTTTTCGCCAGATGAGTTGACTTTTTTGAAAAAAGGTTGATTTAGGCCGAAACGGCAGGTCAGCGCTTGAATCCCTCCACCGCTAACGCGGTCCCCCTACCGTAAATCTCCGATTTGCAGCGCACGATGCGCGGCGAAAGTATTCCGTCAAAGGATGTTTATGTGTTTTTTATTCTAAGACGACGAGTTCAGCGCTGCTGCACTGCTGCCCGAGTCGGCAAGAATAAAAAATACATACACAGACGGCACAAGTTTTAATGTGTACCAAAATATAATATATACCCCCGGGCCGAAACACAAACCCATTTTACAGCCCCTCACAAACGCGATTGGATATATGTTTTGTATCTGCTCGGCACGCAGCCGCTATGGCACTCGCCGACACACAACATATACCCAACCGCCTTTGTACATACGGCACAAGTTTTAGCACGCGCCATAATATGGGCAATATTTGCAAGTTATGACGATTTGCTGCAAGTTATGCAGGAGATATTGATTAATTAACATCACTACTATATAATAAACTTGTATGTAATGCAGCAATTGTTAAATTAAATCAACGGGAGATGTGTTTTATGAAGAAATTTTTTGCCGCCATTCTCGCTGCGGCAGTGTTTTTAAGTCCTGCGGCTCATTACGGCATTTACTCCGCGTATGCCATGACCAAGGTGGCGGATTCGCAGACGGCAGTGGACAAAAGCCTCGAGACATTCAAGGCACTTTTTGACAAAGAGGAAATCACCAACGATTACACCCGTGACGACCTCGAGAATCTTCTCTTCGGTGCGTGCGACTACACGGTGGACGGATTTGTCGGCTGCGGATTCTCGGTGGAGAGTTTTAAGCTGGTGAATGCGACGGCTTCCGAGGCAGGCTACCTCAAGGCAACCGTGATTATAGACATGAACGAAGCTGTGGAGGGCGCCGAGGTGCAAAAGGCAATTCCTCCGCTCGGCGGCACCGACCCCACGGAGGACGGCGACAGCACCGCCGCGGACGTTAAGGACGACAAGACGGAAACCAAGACGGAGACCGTGAACATAAGCGAATCCGACGCGAAAAAGGAGCTTGCTGCGGCAAAATCCGCAATAAACAGCGCTATGTTCGACTTTGAGGTGAGCAACGACACCACCCTCAAGGACATCATAGCCATGGCGAAAAAGGCTATCCCGAGCGGTAGCCATGTCACCGTGGTTGACAGGGAATGTTCGATTAATATGGTTAAGGCAAGCACAACCGTCAACGGCACGGTGAGCGCAACCATACAGCTTGTGTGCGGCGGTTATGAGGACAGATGCCCTGCCGCAAAGACCATAGAACCCGTTGTGACGGCTACATCGAAGCTCATAGATGAGGACAGAAGCCTTGTCGGCGAGGCGATAGACCAAATCCCCGTCAACAACAGAACCACAAAGGAAGAACTCCTTGCCGCGGGCGAAAAGGCGGTAAAGAACGGCACCAAGCTTTCGTGGAAATCATTCGTCATGATAAAGGCCACATATGAAGAGGCCGGTCACTACACGGGCTATCTCACATTTGAACTCGGCGAAGAGACGAGAGAGACGCGCTTTGACGACTCCATAAAAATGCTGGAGAGAGATATGCCGACAGACAAAATCTCCCTGAACAAACAGGAGTGGGAGATTCTGCGTATCACAAACGTGGAGAGGCACAATGCTAAAGAGAGCCTGCTCACCATGACGCCGGCGCTCCAGGATGCCTGCGATATCCGCGGACCGGAGATTGCACAGATTTTCTCGCACACAAGGCCCAACGGTCAGTCGCCTTTTACCACGATAACAGACCTTAAGTATATAAAGGGCGGCGAGAATATATATAAATGCGATGCAAATTCACACGACGTAATCCCCGCAAAGGTAATGAACGGATGGATGAACAGCCCGGGACACAGGGCAAACATCCTCACGGAGGATTTTGACTACATGGGCGTCGGCGTGTATGAAGACAAGTCGGCAGGCACAGCGCTGCAGCTGTTTGCCGGGGTTGCCTATCCCATAACAAGCGTTGTGACATCATCGGGCAAGACGGACTACATCGACATGGACGCATTGCAGAAAGATTATCTCATATGCAGCACCTCGGACGGCAGAATGTCATATCTGCCGCTCGATGACGACTATCTTATAGAGCAGGACGGCGGTTACACCGTCAACATCCGCTCAACTCAGCCGATTATACTTACAATCGGCGGCAGCGGCACGGCAAGCACCGTGAAGACCGATGACAAAACCACGGCAGAGCTTGACCCGGCTGCGGCAAATCAGCTCACGGGAGTAAGCTTTTCCGATGTGCGCGCAAGCGATTACTTCGCTGCCGCAGTTAAATGGGCGGTAGACAAAAACATAACCACGGGCACGACGGCGACAACCTTCTCTCCTTCGGAGACCTGCACCAGAGCGCAGATTCTCACCTTCCTGTGGCGCGCGGTCGGCTCGCCGGCGGTTGACGCGGCAAATCCATTCTCCGATGTGAGCGCGGACGATTATTACTACGGCGCGGCACTCTGGGCAAGTCAAAAAGGCATGGTGACCGGCAGCAGATTTGCGGCGGATACACCGTGTACAAGGGCGTCCACCGTGACATATATGTGGCAGAATGCCGGCGCACCCGAGACGGCGGTTTCGGGAAAATTCGGCGATGTGTCATCATCGGCAGACTGCGCACAGGCGGTAGCCTGGGCAATAGATAACGGCGTGACGAGCGGAACAAGCGACACAACTTTCTCGCCCGACGACATCTGCGACAGGGGTCAGATAGTGACCTTCCTTAACAGGGCGTTGGCAGAGTAAAATTAAGTCAGCAGTAAAAATTTATATAAAAAAGAAAAGGGGATCAACAATGAACAAAAAAGTATTAAGTATATTTCTTGCAGTATGTATGCTGGTTGCGGCGCTGCCGTCAGCTGTATTTGCAAAGAAGACCGCAACAGATGAGATTGACGAGGCAATCAAGGCAGTTAAGACATCTGCTGCCGATGTGGTTGTGTTCAACGACATGACTATGGACGAATTTCTCCGCGCAGCTGCAAAAGTCCTCCCCGAGGACAACACCTGCACACTCTCTTTTGAGAAGGAATCCGACTACCGTATATGGAACGCAACAAGCGAAAAAGCAGGAAGCATATTTGCAAACATTCTCTTCACAAGCAGCTACGAAACACCTTACCCCGTGACAAGACACGAGATGTATGATTTCAAGATTGCTCAGCTCACAGGCGACGCAGCAGCGGCAAATGCCGATGTTGAAAAGCTTGCCGAGGACAGAAAGAACGTTTCGAACGCATACAAAAATATGTCCTTTGACTACACCGTTACCGAGGAAAAAATCGTAGAGATGGCGCGCGCCGCTGTTAAAAACGGCACTACTGTTGAGAGCGCAGGCGACTTTACTCTGGTAGAACCCACGGTTAAGAACAGAGGCAGCGTAAAACTCACGCTCAACCTCACACTCAACAACGAAAAAGCATCCGTTAAGGTGTCCAATGTTGTTCGTCAGCTTGAGGCAGCTCCGGCAGAGGACGACACAAAGACAGACGCTCCGGCAGATAACGGCGAAGAAGTGAAAGAGCCTGCAAACGATACTCCGGCTGCGGTGAACTTTGCCGACGTTAAGGGTGACGATTATTTTGCGGCTGCCGTTAAGTGGGCGGTAGAGAAAAATGTAACCACAGGAACTTCTGCAACAACATTCTCACCTAACGACACCTGCACAAGAGCGCAGATAATCACCTTTATGTGGCGTGCAAACGGCTCACCGAAGATTGACGGTGAAATACCTTTCGGCGACGTAAGCGCGAGCGACTATTACTGCGAGGCTGCTAAGTGGGCAGCGGAAAAAGGCATGGTAGAGACCGACAACTTTGACGGTGACACCCCCTGCACAAGAGCGTCCACAGTAGTGTATATGTGGCAGGCAAAAGACGAGCCGGCAGCTGACACAGAGCTTGCGGCATTTGACGACGTTTCGGAGAATGCGGCATATGCAGAGGCTGTTGCATGGGCGGTTGAAAACGGTGTGACAAGCGGCACAAGCGACACAACCTTCTCTCCCGACGACATTTGCAGCAGAGGTCAGATTGTAACTTTCCTCAACAGAGCGCTGGCAGAATAATTATTAATTATAAAAATATAAGCGAAAAACCGACGGGGCGATGATGAATCGCCCCGTTGGTTTTTCGTATCGGTGAGGGGTGACACGCATAGAGTTTTGTGCCGTCTGTGTATGTATTTTTTATTCTGACTCCTCGGACAGCAGTGCAGTAGCGCTGAACTCGTCGTCCGAGAATAAAAAACACATACACAGCCTTTGACGGAAGATTTTCGCCGCGCTCAAAATAA
>CAJLYL010000100.1 GCA_905210855.1 uncultured Clostridia bacterium | reverse complement strand
GCGAGTTCTGCGCCACCGCACAGCTGTCTGAGCGAGCCAAAATAAAATATATACCGCCGAGCCGTCAAAGAATCCTGTCAAAGAATCACATTTCCGTCAATCCAATTCCTTTTTGCCGGTGTAAAGCTCATAATATCTGCCCTTCATGGCGAGGAGTTCATCATGCGTACCGCGCTCGATAATCTCTCCGTGCTCGAGCACCATTATGGCGTCCGCGTTGCGCACCGTTGACAGCCTGTGCGCAATAACAAATGTCGTGCGGTCTTTCATCAGTCTGTCCATGCCGTGCTCTATGTGGCGCTCCGTGCGCGTATCCACGGACGATGTCGCCTCGTCAAGCACAAGTATAGGCGCCTTGGAGAGCGCCGCGCGCGCAATGTTGAGCAGCTGGCGCTGCCCCTGCGACAGGTTTGCGCCGTCGCCGCCGAGCATGGTGTCATAACCGTTTGCAAGCCGCATGATAAAGCTGTGCGCGCTCGCTGTCTTTGCCGCCTCGATGACTTCCTCGTCCGTCGCGTCCGGTCTGCCGTAACGGATGTTCTCCATGACAGTGCCCGTGAAAAGATGAGTGTCCTGAAGCACCATTGCTATATTGCGGCGCAAATCGTCACGCCTAAAATCGCATATGTTCACGCCGTCTATGGTTATCGTGCCGGATTCTATGTCGTAAAATCTGTTGAGCAGATTTGTTACGGTCGTCTTGCCCGCACCCGTAGAGCCGACAAAGGCTATCTTCTGGCACGGCTTTGCGTAAAGGCTGATGTCTTTGAGAATAACCTTGTCCGGATTGTAGCCGAATGTGACATGGTCAAAGACAACATTGCCGTGCATATTGTCCGCGTCGGCACAGTCTGCCTTGTCGGCAGCCTCCGGCGGCGCGTCCATGACGGCAAACACCCTCTCCGCGCCGGCAAGCGCCGAGAAAACGGTTGACATCTGCTGGGATATCATGTTTATCGGCATGGAGAACTGGCGCGAATAGTTGGCAAACACCGTGAGCGCACCCGGGGTGAGCCGCGACAGACACATGAGCACTCCGCCGACTCCCACAGTCACCGCATAGGAAATCTGCGAGGTGTTGCTCATTATCGGGCCCATCACGCCGCCCCAGAACTGCGCTTTCATCTGTTTTTCGCGCATATCGTCGTTGAGCAGGTCAAATTCCTCTATGCAGGTGTCCTCGTGATTGAACACTTTTACGACTTTCTGCCCCGATACGGTTTCTTCAATATAGCCGTTCACCGCGCCGAGAGCATACTGCTGCGCCTTGTAATACTTCGAGGAAAACTTGGCTATCATGCTGCCGCCCCTGATGAAAATCGGGATGAAAACCACCGTAATGAGCGTGAGCAGCCAGTTTGTCGTCACCATGAACACAAAAGTGCCTATGAGCGTTATTGTGCCGGAGAACAGCTGCGTAAGCGAGTTGTTCAGCATGGTGTCTATGTTGTCTATATCGTTTGTAAAGCGCGACATTATCTCGCCCGTGGGGTTGGAATCAAAGTAGCGCACGGGGAGCTTTTGCAGCTTTGAGAAAAGGTCGTTTCGTATCTGCGCAACCGCGCTCTGCGACACGGAGAGCATTATGCGCGCCTGAAGATATGTCGCCGCAACGCCGGTCAAATATACCGCCGCAAGGATGATTATCGCCGTGAGGACATATGCAAATATGCCGTCGCCGACAAAATCTTTGCCGAGAGAAATAAACCTGATTATTATGCCGTCGGCAATCTGCTCCGCAGAACTCATGTGCAGCCCAATCTCGGGCGCAACCTCCGCCGTGATGCGGTCTATAATCGGCGCAAGCATATATGAGCCTATGAGCGACGCAACGGTGCTCATCAGCATACAGATAAGCACGGCGGCAAGCCTTGCCTTGTATTTGCCCACATAGGACAGCATTCTGCCGATTGTCTTTGCGGCGTCCTTCGGTTTGCCGCTCATTCGCGGGCCGCCGGGCCCGCGCCTGCCGCCCATCATGCCTTTTTTGGGGTCGGCAGACGTCTTGCCGTACCGCGCGGATAACTGTTCAAATGTTCTTGCCATGATTTATTCCTCCTTTCCGTCCGTCTGAGAGTAGAATATTTCCCTGTATTCCTCGTTGTCGGCAAGCAGTTCGCCGTGAGTGCCGATTCCGGTTATTCTGCCCTCGTCCATTACGATTATCATGTCGGCGTCCTTTACCGAATTTATGCGCTGAGCGATGATAATCTTGGTGGAATCCTTAAGCTCGTTTGCAAAAGCCGAGCGGATTGCCGCCTCGGTGGCGGTGTCTACCGCACTTGTGGAATCGTCCAAGATGAGCACCTTCGGTTTTTTGAGCAGTGCGCGCGCTATGCACAGGCGCTGTTTCTGACCGCCGGACACATTTGTGCCGCCCTGGTCTATGTCGGTGTCGTAACCCTTTGCAAAGGTGTCCACAAATTTGTCCGCCTGGGCGCGGTGAGCCGCGGCGCGCACCTCTTCGCCGGTCGCGTCCTCGTCGCCCCAGCGCAGATTCTCGGCAATTGTGCCGGAGAAGAGCGTATTTTTCTGGAGCACAACGCCTATGCCGTCTCTCAGGTTTTTGAGCGAATAATCGCGCACATCCACGCCGTCAACGAGAATCTGCCCCTCGTCCGCGTCGTAGAGCCGCGGAATCAGCGACACAAGCGTGGTTTTGCCGCAGCCTGTCGAGCCGATTATGCCGACGGTTGACCGCGGTGGTATGGTGAGATTGATATTGCTTAGCACCTCGTCCGATGATGTTTTGTAATATCTGAATGACACATTCTTAAACTCTATGTTGCCGTCCTTTACCTTGAGGTCGGGACGAGCCGCGCCATCGTCCGTAAGGTCGATTTTTTCGTCAAGCACCTCTTCTATTCGCTTTGCCGAAGCAAGAGCACGCGATGACATCATCAGCAGCACGGATATCATCATGAGTGACGACAGAATCTGCGTGACATATGTAATGAAAGCAGACAGGTCGCCCACGGGCATTCCGCCGCGGATGACTATTCCGCCGCCGAACCACACCACCGCAAGGGTGGTCAGATTCATGCACACGGTAAGAGCGGGGTGCATCAGGATCATTATCTTAACGGCGGACATACCTGTTTTCTTGAGGTCTTCGTTTGCCGCACCGAATTTTTTTGCCTCATAGTCCTCGCGCACAAAGGATTTCACCACGCGCACATTGGTTACATTCTCCTGCACGGTGGAGTTGAGGGCATCTATCTTGGTCTGCATGAGCGAGAACCGCGGAAACGCCTTTGAAATAATCAGCCCTATGGCAAGCGCGAGCACCGGCATGGTGACCGCAAACACCACGGAGAGCGAGGGATTGAGCGTGATTGCCATAATCAGCGCGGCAATGAGCATACCCGGGGAGCGCAGCGCCATACGCAGCATCATGTTGACAAAGTTTTGCAGCTGGGTCACGTCGTTGGTAAGTCTGGTTACGAGCGAGCCGGCAGAAAATCGGTCTATGTTTGCAAAGGAGAATTTCTGCACCTTGGAGAACACATCGGCGCGCAAATCCGACGCAAAATTAACCGACGCCTTTGCACCGAAATATGCGCCGCCCACGCCGCCTGCCATCATTAGCACGGCGGTGACTATCATTGCCGCCATTATCCACAGGCTCGACGATACCGTCAGTTCACCCTCGTTTGCCATGTTGATGATTACCGACATGAGCTTGGGCATGACAACCTCGCCGACAACTTCCACTATCATGCATATCGGCCCGATTATAAAATAGGGCAGATACGGTTTGATGTATTTGTACCATCTTTTCATTCACATACCTTCTTTCTTAATTTGTTAATGCGCATACAACCGAGTCGGTGCGCAAATTTTCGCAAGAGGCGAGGGAGTGTGTATTGTGTTTTTTTAAACCGATAGCAGCCGCATGGTATGCGTGTGTTTGAAAAAATATATACCACCGAGCCAACGCACAAAATTCCGCAGAGACAAGAGAGGCTTTATCGACCCCCCGAGCCGGTGCACAAGCCTTTTCACAGCTCACTCACTGCACCTGCAAAATATATCTTCAATTCTCAAACTGACTGTTATACAAATGCGCATAGAACCCATCCTGCGCCATAAGCGAATCGTGGTTTCCCTTTTCTATAATATTGCCGTCTTTCATGACAAGTATAACATCCGCCTCTCTTATTGTCGAGAGCCTGTGCGCCACGATAAAACTCGTCTTGCCCTGCATGAGCGCGGCAAACGCTTTTTGAATCTTTATCTCGGTGCGCGTGTCTATGGACGATGTAGCCTCGTCAAGAATCAGCATCGGCGGCAGACAGAGCATTACGCGAGTTATGCACAAGAGCTGCTTTTGCCCCTGCGATAAGCTGCCGCCGTCCTCGCCGATAACCGTGTCGTATCCGTTTGGCAGCCGCTTGATAAAACTGTGGGCGTGAGCCGCCCTCGCCGCGGTTATCACTTCTTCGTCCGTGGCGTCCGGCTTGCCCATGGTTATGTTGTCCCTCACAGTGCCGCTGCGCAGCCATGTGTCCTGGAGCACCATGCCGTAGCTGCGGCGCAGACTGTCGCGCGTTATGCCGCGTATATCGTCGCCGTCTACGGATATAGAGCCGCTGTTTACATCATAAAAACGCATCAGCAGATTGATGAGCGTGGTTTTGCCGCAGCCCGTCG
>CAJLYL010000099.1 GCA_905210855.1 uncultured Clostridia bacterium | reverse complement strand
GGTCCACCAGAAAAAAGCACTTGCATAATGCAAGTGCTTTTTTTAACGAAATTTGCCGCTGCGCGTCAAGTGAAATGGCTGCGCCGTGAAATGCGCCTGCGGCGCGTGAAATATCCGCTTCGCGGATGTTAAAAGGCAAATTTCATTTCACAGAGAGCGCAAGCTCTCTATTTCACAATTTGCGTCGAGCAAATTATTTCACATCGGGCAAAAGCGGTGTACTGAAAAAAACGGTGTACTTACCAACCTTTTGCGGGCAGCGCCGGCGGCGCAAATATCTCTGCGGTTCAGCATTGACAATACAAAACAAAAAGCACCTCGCGGGTGCTTTTTGTTTTGGCGGAATTCCCCACCTACTCGGCTATCATTGTCACACTTGGCACGGGAGCGTTTTGGCGCGCGTCATCCCACAGCCACCGCGGCACAAATTCACCGACTCTGCCTTGCACGGTATATCTTCCGTCATTTGATTTAAGCTCAAACCTATTGTCGGGCAGCAGAGAGAATATTCCGTCAAATGAATCTATCCTAAGCTCATTTTTGGTGAAATAGAAATGAGCGGAAAAGGTGTTTTCGTCAATCACTTTTATGTCGCTGTTTTCGTCGCACAGCGAAACGGAATATGAAGTGAATGGGTCGTCCGTATTCCTGTAAGTGTCAAATTCCATGCGCGTTATCATAAACTTTTCATCTGTGTTATACATCGCAAAGTTGTCCCTCGTTGTGCGATAGGCGATTTCGCCGTTCAGCTTTATTTTTTCGGGGTATAAGTCAATTTTTTCGGTTGTGTTTACCTTTTCAAGCTCAAGTATTCTTGTCGATTTTTCGTTGTATTTTTGATATACGGAATCTCCGAATCCGAAAAGATGAACCGAAATCTCAAAGTCACCTACCGATACGGTAGTGTCCCCGGTGTTTGCAAAGCCTTCTCCTGCCGGCACGGGCATATCGTTTATGTAACCCTTTTCGTTTTCATATACCGTCTTGCCGTTTAGTTTCACGGTAAATTGCCCCTCAATGTCATTGCCGTGACTGTATATGCGGTTGACTTTGTTAAGTGTAACTTCGGCGTTTCCTTTGTCCGATGTGTTGTTGATGTCCGCATATTCAATATACATTTTCACTCCTGTGCGGTAACCCGTGTTTTTTATGGAAATGTCGCCGTTGGTACACATATAGCAAGCGCTTTCGGAGTTTGTCGGGAGAGTGTGTATGTCCCCGTAATCGACGTAGTATCTGTTATTCAAACTGTCAAATCCATATTTCATTATGCTTGTAAACGAATTTGTAGTCGATTCCATCATGGAATCGTGGCGGTGCAGCATCTCATAGTTTCTGAGCAGTTTGATATATTCATAAGGCACATAGGTGATGTCGTCCTTGGTATACGGAGCGTTTTTCAGGGTGTATTTTTCATTTGCAATTGATACATTGCGGCTGTCTGCCGTGCAAACGGTGTTCCAGACGAGTGCGGACGGAATCACGGTTTCACTTTCGCTGCCGTCCTCCGGCACACCGATGACCGAACGCTCGGGCGAGTAGACATCAATGGTAATTCTGCCGTCATCGTAGCTTATGCATGAGTTGTCAATGTCGTTTTTGTTCATAAATTCGCGCAGCGGCAGAAAGTATTCGCCATTGTGCTCAACCGGTGAAAAATCGTTGTAATTCCCCATGCCGAAACAAGTTACATACACATAGTCATTCTTTATCAGTGCAGATACGGCAGGTGCAGCTTCGTTTGCGAAAACAACGCTCGCAAACGCTGTTATCACTGTGACGGCTGCGCATATCACTCGGGTAAGTTTTTTGCATTTTTGTCTGGTCATAATCATCTCAAACCTCCTTTTCAGTTGTGTTTTGCTCTTTGCCATGTTGCTCGACAGGGCAGGGGATGCCTGACACACCGTTGATAGTATCATCAGGCTGTAGTCCTTTCTGTCGGCAAGGCTCATGTCCTTTGTCACTTGCTCGTCACAGGCGTATTCGCACGCCTCTCCGACGAGGTTTACCATGAGATAAGCAACAGGGTTGAACCAGCATATCGAATTGACGATCACGGCGAACAGCTTAAGCCAGGAATCGTGACGGCGGCAGTGCACCATCTCGTGTCTGAGCGCAAGCTCAAAATTTTTCTCGTCAATTTCCGTTTGCGGCACGGCGAGAGTATAAACGAA
Organism: uncultured Clostridia bacterium; assembly: GCA_905210855.1. Taxonomy (GTDB): domain Bacteria; phylum Bacillota; class Clostridia; order UMGS1810; family UMGS1810; genus RGIG4708. Next base: position 2,566 of record CAJLYL010000099.1, on the reverse strand, counting down.
AAATCCAAATATCATGGGTGAAGATATAAGAGGACTTCTAATCACATTTATTCCGCCGATGTTATCCGACTTTTCCGCATTGGCAGAACCGCAAATCCATTTTTTGAAACGGAAATATGAGATAAAATATCGGCACATGGACAACATTAATCCGACCGCCCAGACAGCAAATATTATGTCGCCGATCGCAATCTGTCTTGGGTTTGCCGCGCGCTCGATTTTTGGCGTTTCTATCGGTGCGGCGGTTGCGGCAGGTGTTGCCGAGAAGGAATTTTCATCTGCAACAGTGCGGTTTTCCGGCACTGCGGCAATGTTGTGCGTGACAGCCGTCTCGGCAGATTTGGGCGCCGTCGGGGGGTATTTCGGCAGGGCGACGCTCGTCGGCAGCAGGAAAAACAGCATTGCCGCCAGGCTGATATAGTAAAGCACACTTCCGCCGAAAGATTCAAGAATTTTTCGCTTGAATATCAGCACGCCCATGCAGATGATACTCCCTGCGATAGCCGACGAGATAATCGTTTCAAGCATTTTTTACTCCTCCTTTTCTTCGATAAACTGTTTCAGTTCGGCTATGTCCTTTTTGCTCAATCCGTCGCCGTCGAACAGGGCGGAGATTAGATTTTTTACACTGCCGCGGTATATATTCCTGACAAATTCCTCTGTTTGCATGGACTGATATTCTCTCTCGGATATGACTGCCTCATATTCGTGAACATGGGAGCGGCCTATTTTTTGAGATTTCAGACAGCCTTTTTCTATCAGTCTGCCGGCAAGGGTGGATATTGTCGTCAGCTTTTTATCGGGCAGCTTTTCTGCAAGCTCGCTTGTCGTCACCTTGTCGCCTTTGTCCCATATGATTTTCATTATTTCCATCTCTGTTTCTGATATTTTCATATTCTCCCTCTTTTCGTTTCTACAAGTTGTTTTTATTATACAATGCGTAGAAACGAAAGTCAAGAGTAATTTTAAAAAAATTTTATGCGATACTACATATAAAGGAGTGTTTTTCATGAAAAAAGGAATTTTTTTAATGATTTTATTTGTTTTTCTCACCGGATGCACAAAAAATGAGAAGAAAATGCCTGTCCCGAAGCCGCCGGCGGAAAGTGACAGCCGGCCGCCGGAAAATCCCAAGAAACAGGAGCAGCCTGCCGAAAGTGTCATCGGTTCGTATGAAACGCCGATTAACGACCGCTCTCAGGGCAGAGAGGAAAATATCGCCCTTTGCGTAAAAACCATAAACGGAACAACAATTGACCCCGGAAAAACCTTTTCATTCAACGCCGCTGCAGGACCGAGAACCGAGGAGCGCGGATATAAAAAAGCAAAAGTTATGATTGACGGAGAATATGTAATGGATTTCGGCGGCGGAGTGTGCCAGGTAAGCACCACACTCTATAACGCCGCAGCAGCAGCGGGGCTTGAGATAACCGAGCGGCACAGCCATAAAAAACCTGTTTCTTATGTAAACAAAGGACAGGATGCCGCCGTAAACTATAATGACCTTGACTTAAAATTCGCAAATAATTCGGGCGGTATAATCAGACTTGATATTACACAAGACGGCAAAAAAATCGCCGTAAATATTGTTAAGATTGAATAAATTTAAAAAATCTGTTGATTTTTTAACAAAAATGTAATAGACTTATTATGTACACTTTTGGAAAGAGATGTTACTATGTCACTAAAATTCGACACAACCGCAGCGGCGGAATTTTTAAAGGAATATGAAATTCAGGGCTTAAGCGGCGCAGTAAGTGCGGCACACAAAGCCGTTCATGAAAAAACAGGAGCCGGAAACGACTTTTTAGGCTGGGTAGACCTGCCCGAAAACTATGATAAGGACGAGTTTGCGCGCATAAAAAAAGCGGCAGAAAAAATCAGAAATCAGTCAGAGGTTCTTATTGTAATAGGAATAGGCGGTTCATACTTAGGCGCAAGAGCGGCAATTGAGTTTACCTCCTCCCCCCTTGCAAACTATAATGCAAAAACGAAAATTTTCTTTGCCGGCAACAGCATAAGCTCATCTTATCTTGCCGAGCTTATAGATATGGTAAAGGACAAGGATTTTTCCGTTAACGTAATTTCAAAATCCGGAACAACCACAGAACCTGCAATCGCTTTTCGCGTTTTCCGAAAGCTCCTTGAGGAAAAATACGGTAAAGAAGGCGCAAAAGACAGGATTTATGCCACAACAGACAGGGCAAAAGGCGCTTTGAAAAAACTTTCGGATGATGAAGGCTATGAAACATTTGTGGTACCCGATGATGTTGGCGGACGTTTCTCCGTTTTAACAGCAGTGGGACTTTTGCCGATTGCGGTAAGCGGCGCGAATATAGACGAAATGATGAAAGGCGCGGCAGACGCACGCACAGCCTACGCGGCGGACGATTTAAATACAAACGACTGCTACCGTTACGCTGCTTCGAGATTTGCCATGCTGCAGAAGGGCAAAACCGTAGAAATGCTTGTAAATTATGAACCCGCTCTCCACTACATGACAGAATGGTGGAAACAGCTCTACGGTGAAAGCGAAGGCAAAGACGGCAAGGGACTTTTCCCGGCA
>CAJLYL010000098.1 GCA_905210855.1 uncultured Clostridia bacterium | reverse complement strand
TCATACTTTTTCAAAAAACGCAATTTCCTATACAGCAAAAAAACCGCGCCGATTCGCTCAGAATCGGCGCGGTTTGATTTTTGAATTTTTGTTTTTTTATTTGTTGGGATTGGATTTCAGGGTGTGGTAGGTCAGCGTGACCGCAAGGTAGATTATGTTTGCAATCAGCAGTCCTGCCTGGGCATTCCTTGTGGTGAACAGCGCGTCAAAGAACCCTGTCGCCGGCAGGAAAAAAGGCACACCGAGCAGAGACAGAAAGCCGACCGACATGACAAACGAATACGCCGCGTATTCCCAAAGTCCCCTCTCGCGCTTTGCCGAGAGCGCCGTGAGCACAACAAACGCCGCAAAAAACAGCGCCGATATTATCCCCGAAAAAGTCCTCGCCGTCATGAGGGAATCAACCGATGATTTGAAAGCCGTTGTCAGCAGCATGAGCACCATCAGGGTGCATATGCCCAGTGTGGTTGAGGCAATCATGTAGTTGCCGTGCTTGTATGACTTATCGTTATATGACATATTTTTGTTATCTTTTTTCATTTTTTAATATCTCCCAATCTCTTCGATTAATTGATTAGTTGTCCGTCTCATACATAATTGCCGCGCAAACCGCAGGCGAGGCGGTCTCTGTGCGCAGTATCCTTGCGCCCAGGGTCACGGTGACAAGCCCGTTTTCCCTCGCTGTTTCAGCCTCCGTCTCATCAAATCCGCCCTCGGGGCCGATTATTATGTTAATCTCGTTCTTGTCCGTGCCGCGCACGGCCTTTTTCAGAGTGAGGTCACGCTCGCACTCATATGGCATAATGTTCAGCGCGTCCGCGCTCATGGATGCTATCGCCGCGGCAAAATCCACAACCGGCTCAACTGTGGGAATCACTCCCCTGCCGCACTGCTTTGCCGCCTCCGCAGCTATCCGCTGCCATCGCTCGCATTTTTTTGCGCAGTCGCGCGGCACCGATACGGCGCGCTTGGTTATCACGGGCACAATTCTCGCCGCGCCCAGTTCAACGCACTTTTGCACTATATAGTCCATCTTGTCGCCCTTGGGCAGGCCCTGATACACCGTGAGCCTTACATTCGGCTCAGCCGTGTTGCGGCTCTCGCTGACAATGCGCGCCAGCACCCGAGCCGGGGATATCTCCTCTATCACACATTCGCTGTCCGTGCCACACTTGTCGCACACGGTTATGCCGTCGCCCTCGCGCAGGCGCAGCACTTTTGATATATGTTTGACGTCGTCGCCCTCTATGACGACGCAGCCGCCGGAGAAACACTCTCTGTCCGCAAAAAATCTCGGCACAAAAAAACTTCCTTTCATTAAGGGTTTGTGTGAACAGCCGCGATGATTAATCGCCCATTTAACTTATAGTATACCACAACACCTATGGGGTTCGTCAAGTGTTAAAACAAATTTTGTGCATTTCGTGCTGAAAATTCGATTTTTTTCAGAACTTGCACACAACCGCCGACCATTCGCCGTCGGTATCGGTGTGGTGCACCGCCACATTTTCGCGCGTCATGGCGTCCGTGACGTCGCCCAGGCGCTCGTTTATGATGCCGGAGCAGATGAATGTGCCGCCTGCCGCTATGATTTTCTTCACGGTCGGCAGCAGAGCGATTATCACATCCGCAACTATGTTTGCCGCCACCACGTCGTATTTGGTGTCGTTTATCTTGTCAAAAAGCTCCGCGTCCGTGATTATGTCGCCGGAGTACACGCGGTATCTGCTCTCGTCAACTCCGTTGCGGCGCGCGTTGTCATACGCCACGTGAACCGCATTCGGGTCTATATCGAGCGCCGTGGCGCTCTGCGCGCCCAGCATGAGCGATATCACCGAGAGTATGCCGCTGCCGCAGCCTATGTCTATCATGGAGCAGCCCGGGGTCACGGCTTTTTCCAGCTCGGCAATGCACAGCTTGGTGCTGTTGTGCGTACCCGTGCCGAAGGTCAGCCCCGGGTTCACGGTGAACACTATCCTGTCGGTGCTGCCGTCATATTTTTCCCATTCCGGCTGAATGAGGATTTTGTCGCCTATCTCAAGCGGCTTGAAATATTTTTTCCAGTTGTTTGCCCAGTCCTGCTCGTTCATGCCGTCTGTCTCCGTCTCCAGCCTGCCGATGTCGCCGTCCGACGCGGCTTTGAGCGAGGAGAGCGCGTTTTTTATCATAGAGAGCGTCTCGCTGAGCTTTTCGTCATTTTTTATATACACGATGACCTTTGTCTCGCCTTTTTTCTGCTCAATAAGTTCATCATCTACATAATCCCAGTATTTTTTGTTGTCCTCGAGAAATTGTTCAAACTCCGCCTCGTCCTCAATCTGCACATCATTTATTCCGATGTCCGACAGGGCGGCGCACACGGGGTCTATGCCCCGGGAGTTTGTAAAAATGCTCACGCGGATCCATTCCATAATTTTCACTTCCGTAATCAATAGATTCATGCAAACAGTTACCTATATCATACTATATATGCGCAAAAATTTCAATACATTTCGACAGAAAAGTTTATATTTTTTTGCAAAAATATTATTGAATGGCAGACTTTATCAGCCCATACACCTCATCACCGCCTTACGGCGGAGCTTCTCCTCAAGGAGAAGCCTTTTGCAAAACGCAGATTCTGCATATAGGCGAGGGTCATGTGTTGTGTGTCAGCGAGTGCCATAGCGGCTGCGTGCCGAGCAGATACACAACATATGACCCGAGCCATAACACCAAATTCCACAGAGGCGAGGGGTGTGTATTTTATTTTGAGCGAGCGATTTCTGCGCCACCGCACAGCTGTCTGAGCGAGCCAAAATAAAATATATACCCCCGAGTCGATACGCGAAATACACCCCCCGAGCCGATACGCGAACTGCCGAAACACAAGACACCACTTGACAAATCCGCCGCGGCATAGGATAATATAATCAGCAATTAACGATTTTAACGAAAGGACGACATAAAAATGAATGAAAAAAATTCCGAAAGAGTAGAGAGCTTCACCGTTGACCACACCAAACTGAAAGCGCCGTTTGTGAGAATATGCAGCGTGCTCCGCGGCAAGCGCGGCGACACAGTGACCAAATATGACATACGCTTTATGCAGCCGAACAAAGAGGAAATGCAGTCCGACGGCATACACACACTTGAACATCTGCTTGCAACATACCTGAGAGACGACGAAAACGAGATAATCGATATATCCCCTATGGGCTGCCGCACGGGATTTTACATGACCATGTGGGGCGAGCGCAGCGCGGCGGACGTTGCCGCCATGATAACAGACGCCCTTAAAAAGGTCGTCACTGCACAGGAAATACCGGCGGCAAACGAGGTGCAGTGCGGTAACTGCCGCCTACACTCGCTCGAGAGGGCAAAGGAGTACGCGCAAAAAGTGCTCCGCGAAGGATTGGAAGAGATGCGCAGCTGAACGAAGTCATGCATATATGTGTATATTTGCCATAGCGTGCGGCTCTCAGCACCATGATTTTTGTTTGAAAATGCCTTTGAAAAATCTTCTGATTTCCGTTATAATTACAGATAACGAGTAGCATAAAATGCGTAAGTCCGGTTAACCCGAGCTTGCGCATTATTTTTTTGGAGGTTTTTATGGAAAATCAATCGTATCTTGCAAAAGAAAACTTGGGAAAACTCATGCTCAAATATGCCGTGCCGTGCATTATATCACTGCTTGTGGGCGCACTGTACAACATAGTGGATCAGATATTCATCGCAAATGCCGACTATCTCGGATCTTTCGGCAACGCAGCAAACACGGTGGTGTTTCCGCTGACGGTCATAGCGCTGGCAATAGCTGTGATGATCGGCGACGGCTGCTGCGCTTTCGTCAGCATAAGCCTGGGCAAAAACAAAGCGGACGACGCTTCGCGCAGCGCAGGCGGCTCAATAGTTTTCAGCGTTGCGGCAAGCCTTGTGCTCACGGTAATTTATCTCATTTTTTCCGAGCAGATAATAGCCGCATTCGGCGGCACGGTAAACCGAGAGACCCTTGAGTGTTCACGGGAATACTTTTTCTGGATAACTACGGGTATTCCTTTTTATATGTTCGGACAGGCGATGAATCCGATAATCCGCGCGGACGGAAATCCGCGCTTTGCCATGATATCCACCCTCGCCGGCGCGGTTGTCAACATAATGCTCGATCCGATTTTTATATTCATTTTCCGTTGGGGAATGATGGGTGCGGCGGTTGCCACAGTAATCGGTCAGGCAGTGACGGCATTTCTTGCAATTGCATACCTTGCAAACACCAAAACAATCAAGCTGAAAAAGACAGATTTTGTGCCGCGCTCGGCTGTAATGCGCCGAACTCTCTCCCTCGGCATATGCAGTTTTCTGTCACAGGTTTCCCTCGTTGCCGCAATGGCGGCGATCAACAACATGATTAGGAAATACGGCGCTCTCGACCCGATATTCGGCAGGGAACAGTATGCGCAGATACCTATGGCGGTGGTCGGCATAGTGATGAAGTTTTTCCAGATTGTCATCTCCGCGGTGGTAGGCATGGCTGCCGGCTGCATACCCATAGTCGGCTACAACATGGGCGCCGGCAGGGGCGACAGAGTGAAAGAACTCTTCGCACGGCTGCTCTGTGCCGAAGCGCTTGTCGGCGCAGCCGCACTATGCATAGCGGAGCTGTGTCCGCGCGGACTTATAGGCATATTCGGTGCGGCAAGCGAAAGTGTGTATTACACCGATTTTGCCATAAAATCATTCCGCGTCTATCTGTGCATGATAGTTCTTGCGTGTGTAAACAAGGCGACATTCATATTTCTCCAGGCAATGGGTGCGGCAGCGGAATCCACCGCGCTGTCAATGGTGCGAGAGATTGTTTTCGGCGTTGGGTTTGCGCTCATACTGCCGCGGTTCTTCGGGCTTGACGGTGTGCTGTACTCTATGCCGGCGTCCGATGTGCTCACGGCGGTTGTCTCCGCGGCAATCATCTTCCGGACATACGCCCGACTGACCCAAACCACTCCGCCTTTGCAATCATTATTATAAGATTAGCGCCGCCAAACAAAATTCAAAAACTTTGATTATGCCGCAGCAGGCAGTGTTTTTTCATTGTGTTTTCATAAAAAAACACTGCCCGAGATGGCTTGTAATTGAAGCTTTTGGGGAATTTCCAAAAAAATTTTAAAAATATATGATTTTGTACTTGCATTTTAAAAAATATGTGGTATAATATATTAGTCAGCAATTTTAGCAACACCATATGCGGATATGGCGGAATCGG
>CAJLYL010000097.1 GCA_905210855.1 uncultured Clostridia bacterium | reverse complement strand
AGTGCCGATGATACTTGGCGGGTAACTGCCCGGGAAAGTAGGTCGCTGCTAAGGTAGATAGTTTTAAGATAGTGCAGCAAAGTTGCTTTGCTGCACTATCTTTTTGCCTTTGGAAAAATATATACAATAAACCGATGGCGCCCGTTTTGAAACGAGCGCCATCGGCTCTTTTTTATTCCTCTTGTTCTTTTGGCTCTTTTGGTTTTTTCCCGTTTACCAGGGCAAGAATTCCGGCGTATATATTATTGGTGTCGTTGGCAAATCGAGTACAGATATCCTTTGCACTTTGCTTGTCACCGACATAAATATCGAGCTTCATCATGGTGACACCGTTTTCCTTAATATGCATTTTAACTCCGTATTCCTTCTCCGTTATGGGGTAGTAGTCATAGGTTATCTCACTGGAGACGTTTTTTTGTTTGTTGATGATGTTTACATATTCGGTCAGTTTTTCACGGATGCTGAACGGTATTCTGTCGGCAAAAAAGCCGATTGTTTCTTCGCCGGCGCGGCTGAGGGTAAAAACTGCCTCGCCGTCAATTGTCAGCTCGGATATGTTGTCGGTTTCTATAAGGTTGTCGATGTATTGCTGCAAATCGAAATAGTTCATGTCTATGCTTGATGATATTGCGTAGTCGAGTATGGTGTAAGTCGCGCTGGTTCGCAAATTTTTTATCACAAACAGAATAATGAGTTTTATTTCATATTCGCTTGGTTTATATTTAACTTTCATGTTGATTTACCTCCGAGATGATAAAAACAAAAGGAGCTGAAGCAACAAATTCATTGCCGCAACTCCCCAAGGTCTGTTTTGTGTGCTCTTTATTCTACTGTATACGGCGCAATCTCGGCAAGAAATGCAGCAGAGTCATCTGTGTGGGCTTCAACTTTTATCGGCTTTGTGAGGTCGAGGCTGAAAATCCCCATAATTGACTTTGCATCCACAACATATCTGTCGGAAATAAGGTCAATATCGAAATCGTACTTGTTTACGATATTAACAAGGTTTTTAACGTCGTTAATAGAACTGAGCATAATTTTTGCAGTTGTCATGATACATTACCTCCGTTTTCTGCAATATTCAGTATTTCACTACGCTTTTTATGATACAATATTTTTGGCAAAAAGTCAATTAAAATCGATGGCGTACATTCATTTTTGTTAGTTGTATATAATAATGGCATGACATTTTTTATGTTTTTTTCAAATTGCAATGAATCGTACAAATTCAATGAATATTGGGGTAAAATTCGTGTAAAATCTATGCGAATAATTCGCTGTATAAATTGACTTTTATGCATTGTTGATGTATAATAGGCATAGTGGGGAAGTTTTCATGTTTCCCGATAAAATTCATGATGAAAGGCGGTGCCGCATTTGCCGGATTTTAAGGTAGTTTCTCCGTTTGAACCCATGGGCGACCAGGGAAGCGCAATAGAAGCCCTCGCCGACGGTATAAACGGCGGAATGAAATTTCAAACTCTGCTTGGAGCAACAGGCTCGGGCAAGACGTATACAATAGCAAAAACCATTGAGCGCGTTAATAAGCCCACGCTTGTCATAGCGCATAACAAAACTCTGGCAGCACAGCTTTGCAGTGAATTCAAGGAGTTTTTTCCGAATAATGCGGTGGAGTATTTTGTCTCATATTACGACTACTATCAGCCGGAGGCATATATACCTAATACCGATACTTTTATAGAGAAGGACGCTTCAATAAACGACGAGATAGACAAGCTTCGCCACAGCGCCACTGCGGCGCTGTTTGAGCGGCGCGATGTCATAATAGTCGCCAGTGTGTCGTGCATATACGGTCTCGGCGACCCGGAGGATTACAAAAACCTGATGATAAGCCTGCGCGTCGGCATGGAGTACGACAGGGACGAGCTGCTATCCAAGCTTGTGGAGATTCGTTACGACAGAAATGACATCAGCCGTGAGCGCGGTACCTTTGCCGTGCGCGGAGATGTGCTGGAGATATATCCTGCAAACTCGGACGAGAGGGCAATCCGCGTGGAGTTCTTCGGCGATGAGATAGACCGCATCTGCGAGATAGACATAACCACAGGCGAGGTGCTCGGATTCCGCAAGCATACCGTGGTGTTCCCGGCGTCGCACTATTCCACCACGCGTGATAAAATGATGTGTGCCATAAGGAGCATAAGCGACGAGCTGAACGAGAGGGAGGCTTACTTCAAGGCGCATGACAAGCTGCTTGAAATGCAGCGCATAACCCAGCGGACAAACTATGACCTCGAGATGATGCAGGAGGTCGGCTTCTGCCAGGGAATAGAGAACTATTCGCGCCACATAAGCGGCAGAGAGCCGGGCAGCCCGCCGTATACTCTGATAGACTATTTCCCCGACGATTTTCTCATGGTGATTGATGAATCTCATGTCACGGTGGGGCAGATAAGGGCGATGTATGCAGGCGACCGCTCGCGTAAGGACGCGCTTGTGAAATACGGCTTCCGTCTGCCGTCGGCATATGATAACAGACCGCTTAATTTTGAGGAATTTGAAAATAAAATCAACCAGGTGATTTTTTGCTCGGCGACCCCGGGCGATTACGAAAAATCGCATTCGAGCCGCATTGCGGAGCAGATTATCCGCCCCACGGGCATCATAGACCCGCCGATAACCGTGCGTCCCGTCAAAGGTCAGATAGACGACCTTACGGACGAGATTCGCACCACGGTCGGCGCCGGTATGCGCGTGCTCGTCACCACGCTTACCAAAAAGATGGCGGAGAGCCTTACAAACTATCTGCGTGACGACGGCATAAAGGTGCGCTATCTGCACTCGGACATAGAGACCATAGAGCGAATGGAGATTATCCGAGATTTGCGCATGGGACTTTTTGATGTGCTTGTCGGCATCAATCTTCTCAGAGAGGGGCTTGATTTGCCCGAAGTGGGTCTGGTTGCCATTCTCGACGCCGACAAAGAGGGATTTCTGCGCAGCGAGACCTCACTTATACAGACGATAGGCAGGGCCGCGCGAAACGCACACGGCAGAGTTATCATGTATGCCGATGTGATAACCGGCTCCATGGAGCGCGCAATCAGCGAGACGGAGCGCCGCCGCAAGATTCAGTCGGCATATAACGAGGAGCACGGAATAACGCCAAAGAGCGTGCAGAAAGAAATCCGTGCCGTGCTGCTCACAGCGGATGAGGAGGCTGAGCAGGAGGAACGCAGGATTCGCGCCGAGGAGAGCAGCAGCACTCCGGCAGACAGGCTCGGCGAGCTTGAAAAACTCATGGCAGAGGCTGCACGCAATCTTGAATTTGAGCTTGCTGCGAAGTACAGAGATGAGATAATCAGGTTGAAAGGCGATGTGGAAAGCGATGCATGATTATATAAAAATCAGAGGTGCGAGAGAGCACAATCTGAAAAATGTTGATATAGATATCCCAAGGAACAAATTTGTGGTCGTTACGGGGCTGAGCGGCTCGGGCAAGTCGTCGCTCGCGTTTGACACCATTTATGCCGAGGGGCAGCGGCGCTATGTGGAGTCGCTCTCGGCATATGCAAGGCAGTTTCTCGGGCAGATGGACAAGCCTGATGTGGACTACATCGAGGGGCTGTCCCCGGCGATAAGCATAGACCAAAAGACAACGAGCAAAAATCCGCGCTCAACCGTGGGCACGGTTACTGAGATATACGACTACCTGCGCTTGCTCTATGCAAGAGTGGGTGTTCCGCACTGCCCGAAATGCGGCAAGGTGATAAAAAAACAAAGTGTAGACGAGATTGTGGACAGAGTGAAGGCTCTTCCGGAGGGCACCAAAATCCAAATTCTCGCTCCGGTTGTCCGCGATAAAAAGGGCGAGCACGTCAAGGTGATTGAGGGTGCCAAGAAAAAAGGCTATGTGCGCGTGCGCATAGACGGCACGATTCGGGATTTGTATGAGGAAATCAAACTTGAAAAAACTCACAGACACACCATAGAGATAGTGGTGGACAGAATAAAGGTAAAGCCGGACATGGACCTGCGCATAACGGATTCCGTGGAGAATGCGTTAAAGCTCGGCTCGGGAGTTGCGCTTGTGTGCGTGGACGGCGGCGAGGAGCTTGTGTTCAGCTGCAATTTTGCCTGCCGTGACTGCGGCATAGACATAATGGAGTTTTCACCGAGGACATTTTCATTCAACAGCCCATTCGGCGCCTGCCCCGATTGCGGCGGCATAGGCACTGTGTCGGCAATAGACCCCGACCTTGTGATACCCGATAAAACCAAGTCGATAAACGAGGGCGCTATTCGTGCAAGCGGCTTTAACACCATTATGGAAAAAGGCTCGTATTCCAACTGCTGGCTCAAGGCGCTCACCGAGACATTTAATTTTTCCGCGGATACCCCGTGGGAGAAGCTGCCGGACGACGTTACCAATATGCTGCTCTACGGCAGCAAAACTCCGGTGAAATTTAAATACAAAAACGTCACCAAAATAACGGAATTTGAGGGCATAATAAACGCGCTGTGGCGCAGATACAGCGACACGTATTCTCCGTACTCCAAGGCGGACATAGAGGCGCTGATGACAACCAATGTGTGCCGCACCTGTCACGGAGACAGACTGCGCAAGGAGGTGCTTGCCGTGACGGTGGGAGACACAAACATTGCAGACCTGTGCAGAATGACCGTGCGCGACTCAAAGAAATTCTTTGAAAACACGCAGTTCACCGAACACGAAAAACTCATTGCAAAACAGATACTGAAAGAGATAGACGCACGACTGGGATTCCTGGTGAATGTGGGTTTGGATTACCTCACGCTTGCGCGCAGCGCCGGCACACTGTCCGGCGGCGAGGCGCAGAGGATAAGACTTGCCACGCAGATAGGCTCGGGGCTTACGGGAGTGCTGTATATCCTGGACGAGCCGAGCATTGGTCTGCACCAGAGGGACAACGATAAACTGCTCGCCACGCTGCGCCATCTGCGCGACATAGGCAACACGCTTATAGTGGTGGAGCACGACGAAGACACCATGCTCGCCGCGGACCAGGTGATAGACATAGGCCCGGGGGCCGGCATCCACGGCGGCAGACTTGTGGCTCAGGGCACGGCAAAGGAGATAATGCGCTGTGACGAGAGCGTCACGGGCAGATACCTCAGCGGCAAGGAATTTATTCCGATTCCGAAAAAGCGCCGCAAGGGCAACGGCAAATATATCACAATCAAGGGCGCGGCACAGAATAATCTGAAAAACATAGATGTCAAAATACCGCTCGGCAAATTTGTGTGCGTCACGGGAGTA
>CAJLYL010000096.1 GCA_905210855.1 uncultured Clostridia bacterium | reverse complement strand
ACGCGAACTCGCTCATGTCCTCCATGACGCAGATGCTCACGAGCAGCGGCATCACGGTGCGCGTATACTCCAACGATCTCGACGATCTGCGCGAGACCGCCGACGCCGTGGCCGATGTGCTGCGCGGCGTGGACGGCACGGAAAACGTCGCCGCCGGGGAAGAGGAGCCCACCGCCGAGCTGCACTTCACCGTGGACAAGAAAAAGGCGGCAAAGGAGCAGCTCACCGTGGCGCAGGTGTATATGCAGGTGGCAAAGGCGCTCACCGGCTCGGCCGATCTCATTGAGCTTTCGGACGGCGGCGACACCTATGCCGTCAGCGTACAGACCGCCGGGAAGGACAAGATCACGCCCGAATACGTCCGCTCTCTCACGTTTGACGTGACGGCGAAGGACGGCACGGTGCATTCCGTCGCGCTCAGGGACATTGCCACGGTCGAGGAGACCGAGAGCCTTTCGAGCATCCGCCGTCTCAACCAGCGCCGGTACATCGACGTGACCGCCGACATCGCCGAGGGCTGCAACGTCACGCTCGTGACGAACGCCGCCGAGGAAGCGCTCGCATCGTTCTCTCCCTCGGACGGCACGACCATCGGCTTCACCGGCGAGCGCGAATCCATCGTCGAGGCGCTCAGACAGCTCGTTTTGATGCTCGCGGTCGGTATCCTGCTCGTATATCTCGTGATGGTCGCGCAGTTCCAGGATCTCAAATCGCCGTTCATCGTCATGTTCACGATCCCGCTCGCGTTCACCGGCGGCTTCCTCGCGCTGCTCATTGCGGGGCTGGAGATCAACCTGCTCTCGATGCTCGGCATGATCATGCTCGTCGGCATCATCGTGAATAACGGCATCGTGCTCGTGGACTACATCAACCAGCTGCGCATCGGCGGCATGGACCGGCGCGAGGCCATTGCGGACGCCGCCGTCACCCGTCTGCGCCCGATTCTGATGACGAGCATCACGACCATCCTCGGTCTTATCGTCATGGCGCTCGGCCAGAGCGAGGCAACGTCGCTCATCCAGCCGCTCGCCGTAACGTGCATCGGCGGACTGCTGTACGCCACGCTCATGACGCTTTACGTCGTGCCCGTAATGTACGACGCGCTCTCCAAAAAGGCGCTCTACCACGTGGACGAGGCCGATCTCCAGCTCAGCGAAAAATAAATCCCTGTCTTAGAACCCCCTGCTCTTGAAAGAGCAGGGGGTTTCGGTTACAATGAGATAATGTGATATTATAAGGAGGTCGTATTTATGAACGTTCTCGTTACCGGCGGCGCCGGATACATCGGCAGCCACGCCTGCGTGGAGCTTCTGAACGCCGGACATTCGGTCGTTGTGGTGGACAATCTCGTCAACGCCAACGCGGAGTGCCTGCGGCGCGTCGAGCGCATCACCGGAAAGACGCTCGAATACCACGAAATGGATCTTTTGAACCGCGCAGCTCTCAATGAGCTTTTCGATACGCACCGGTTTGACTGCGTGCTCCACTTTGCCGGTCTCAAGGCGGTGGGTGAATCTGTGGAGAAACCCATGGAATACTACCACAACAACATCGGCTCGACGCTTATCCTCACCGAGACTATGGCGAAATACGGCTGCAAAAAAATTGTGTTCTCGTCATCGGCAACGGTGTACGGCAGCCCCAAGACAGTGCCGATTAAAGAGGATTTTCCGCTGCACACAACAAATCCTTACGGCAGCACAAAGCTCATGATTGAAAACATACTCACCGATATTCACACAGCCGACAACGAATGGAGCATTGCGCTTCTGCGCTATTTCAACCCCATCGGCGCGCACAAGAGCGGACTCATCGGCGAGAACCCCAACGGCATTCCGAACAACCTTGTGCCCTACATATCTCAGGTTGCAATCGGCATAAGAGATCACCTGAATGTGTTCGGCGACGACTACGACACTCCGGACGGTACGGGCGTGAGGGACTACATCCATGTGGTTGACCTGGCGCTCGGTCACATAAAGGCAGTGGAGAAGATAAGCGGCACCACGGGTGTGAAGATTTATAACCTCGGCACGGGCAAGGGTTATTCCGTCCTTGAAGTGCTGCACGCATACGAAAAAGCCTGCGGCAAAACTCTTAAATATGAGATTGCGCCGAGAAGAAGCGGCGACATAGCTATGTGCTACGCCGACACGGAAAAATCAAAAACCGAGCTTGGCTGGACGGCTGCGCGCGGAATTGACGAGATGTGTGAGGATTCGTGGAGATTTACGCAGATGAATCTCAAATAAATTTTCAGCTTTATTTACGGTTGATTGCAAATACAAAAAGCAACGGACGCCCCTGTGCGGAGTGCCCGTTGCTTTTTTGAATTTGCAATCAGCCGTTTTGCTCGAGCGCCTGCCTGAGCGCCTTTGTGAGCTGGTCGGGACATGAGGTGTCGCGGAAGCCGCACTTTATGCCGGACAGGGCGCTGATTACCTCGTTTACGGGTCTGCCCTCGGCAAGGCGCGACACGCCTTGGGTGTTGCCGTTGCAGCCGCCGGTGAAGCGCACCTTTTTTATGATTCCGTCCTCAATTTCCACGGAGATTTTTTTTGAGCATACGCCCGTGGGGGTGTATTCGTAGGTCATGATTGATTACTTCCTTTCGTTAATTAATTTTCTTCGGTATGCATCGGGCGATCACATAGGGTCGCCCATACAATTACTCAATTTGTAAATCAGCGCAGATATTTTATTTTGAAAAATCGACAACAATTATAAGTGTGCGTCGAAAATATTTCATCAAAGGATGTGTGTGTATTTTTTATTCTTAGACGACGAGTTCAGCGCTACCGCACTGCTGTCCGAGTCGGCAAGAATAAAAAATACATACACGGACGGCACTTGACTTTGTGCGTACAAAATAAAATATCCGCGCGCAGACAACTATATTAATTCTTTCGCAATCACCGCATTTTGATATGCCTTTTTCTTAAGCTCGGGCAGCGCCGCTTCAAGCTCTGCGCGCACCCTGCCGAGATTGTCCATAAATTCGTCCGCCGTTTTTATGCCGTCAGTGCCGAGTTTGTCCGGCTTTATGCAGTATGGCTGACCGATGTATTTCTGAAAGCTTGCCACCTTGGGGTCGTACTCTATGCCGAGCGACGGCACCGCGGACACTGCCGCAAAGATGAGCATATGCAGCCGCACCGCCACGGCAGCCCTTGCGCCGCCGATTATGCCGATCAGGCTCTCGGTGTCGAGCGGTCTGCCGGTTATCGCCGCGCGCGAGCGCATCATGGACATGATTTTTTTGCTCGTTGCCGCGTCGCGCTCGTACTGCATGGGTATGAACAGCGGCGTAAGCGAGTGTTTTTCCGCTATGCGGTCGGAAAGAGCGGCAAGGTTTTTCATTATTTCATCCGAATTTTCGCCCCAGCTGCGCACGGACATACAAAAATAATCTCCGCTTACGCCGAAAGATTTCAGCAGTTCGGCACTTCTTTCCTCCGAGCAGGGCGATAGGCTGAACGCCGGATCGGCGGTTATCTCTATGCGCGGTTTTGTCACTCCGATGTCGGAGAGCAGCTGCGCGGATTCAACGTCGCGCAGAGTGATTACGTCGGCGCTGTTTAGAACCCTTGCCGCCTTGCGCTTGTTTGCCTCTTTGGTGAGCGGGCCTATGCCGTTGGCATAGAGCATCACTTTCAGCCCCATTCGCTTTGCGGTGCGGATGCACCACAGGTAGTACAGCAGCGATTTTGTGCTGGTTATGTCCTGAATCAGGCTGCCGCCGCCCACTATGAGCAGCTTGGTGCTCCTGAATGTGCGCAGCACCTCGGACACGGAGAATCTGTCAACGCTTTTTACTCCGTACCGTCTTTCTGTGTCGGACGGCGTGTGCGACAGCACAACGGGCGTGAATGTGGGGTCAACCTTTTTCATGTCGCTTATCACGGCGCGCAGCAGTGCGTCGTCGCCGCTGTTGCCGTAGCCGTAGTAACCGAGGATTGCCGCCTCGGTGCGGCAGTCGCGTAGGGCGTCGCAGTACATCTGATAATTGTCGTCCGCCATTTTTTTGACGGAATAGTATGTCTCGACCACGCTTTTGCCGTAGTCCGTTATTTGCTTGGCTTCGTCACCGTCCGTAAGGAGCAGTTTTATTATGTCGTCGCTCATTCTTGATTTGTCGAGCGGCGCGCAGCCGCGGCAGGTGAAGTTGCAGCCTATGGCGGTATCGAGCTTGTCCGGCGTGAGTATGCCGATGTAACCCTCCTGACCGGCGACAACGCATTTTTTCTCCATAATCATCGGCTCGAGGATTGCGCGGCTTACGCCCACGCACACATCGGCGTTGGCGTGGATTTCGTTGATATCCGTGCGCGGCCCTGCCATGATTACGGCGCGCCTGCCGAGCGCGGCGTTTGCCGCCTCTGCCTTTGCCGCCATGTCGCCGTAGCAGTCGCCGCCGCCCACGATGATTGCCTCAACCCCGGGCACTGCGGCGTCTATGCGCGCAATGTTTTCTATGATTCCGTAAGCCGGAGCGCACACCGCCGGGTTCAGGCGGCTGACATATACAATTCGCTTTGCGCCCGGCGTAAGGTTAAATTCCTTTGCCACCCTCTCGCCGGAGATGTCCTTGCTGAATTTTCTGCCGTCAATGCCGTTTATGCTGATGTAGATGTTTTTCTCGTCAACCTCGGGGTAGTATTTTAGCAGATATTTCTTCAGGTCATCGCTGACGGCAAGGGTTTTTTGCCCCCAGCAGGTGAGTTTTTTCACAAGGAAAGAGGTATCGAATGTCCAGTGAGCCGTTGTGACGAACACAAAGGCGTCCTTGCCCTTCATCTCCTTGTGCAGAGAGCCGAACAGAAAGCCAGGTATGCGCGCGTGGGCGTGGACGATATCCGGCTTTTCGGCAAGGAGAATTTTCTTGAGTTTCCCCTTTGCGCCGAGAATACTGCGCACATCGCGCGAGTTGAGCACGATTTTGTAGTGCTTGATGCCGGCGTCCTCAACTTCCTTTTGATACACGCCGCCGGCGGACACCATGACGATGTCGTGTCCGCGGCGTTTGAGTTCTTTTGACAGCTCGACAACGTGGGTTTCGGCGCCGCCGATGTCGAGTCCGTTTAATGCCATTAGGATTTTCATGTTTTCCTCCTAAAATGTAGTGTTTGATTATGGGGACAACCCCTCAGTCATTCGGTTTGAATCAAACCGAATGACTGCTCCCCTTGCACAGGGGAGCCTTTCACATAGCGCATATTTTCCTCAAAGGCGTGGAGGTGTATATTTTATTTTGAGTGAGCGAGTTCTGCGCCACTGCACAGCTGTCTGAGCGAGCCAAAATAAAATATATACCT
>CAJLYL010000095.1 GCA_905210855.1 uncultured Clostridia bacterium | reverse complement strand
CCGCCGGTGCTGCCGTCTGCGGCTTGATTGCCGCTCGGCGTGCCCGTCTGCGCGGATTCGTTTTCTTTGTTGTTCTTCGCCTCGTCAAGCGTAATGGCTCCGGTCATTATCTTGACCGCGTCCTGCTGGCTTATCTCGCCCGAGACAAGCGCCGCCTCTTCCTCCTGGGTGAGCATTTTTATCTCGCCCAGTTGGTTGTCCTTCATGTAGTCCTTTACGCTCTCCTCCGACGACACAAGCTGACTGTCAAGATCCTCGTCGGTGTATCTCATTCCGTCAATCAGCGCGCTTATGTTGTCGCGCTGAACATACGCAGCCGCGCCGAGCGCAACAACCGCCGCTCCGATAATACATAACGCAATTTTTGATTTTTTCATAAATTCACCTCGCCGTAACTACTCCGCAGCAACCTTTTGACCGTGATGTCCCACGGTTTTGTCGGGAGTGTATGTGGGTACAACGGATGCCAGGGCATCTCTGATTTTTTCGTTGTCATATGTCTCGAGAGCCTTTGTGAGCACGGAGAGCTTTTCCGTAATCTCGGAAAGATCCGTCTCAAGCGGCTTGCCTATGTATATCTTGCTGTGGCAGGTTTTTTTGAGTCCTTCCTCATTCATGAGCAGCTCCTCGTAGAGCTTTTCGCCGGGGCGCAGACCCGTTATCTTAATCTCCATGTCCTTGCCCGGGGTGTAGCCCGACAGTCTGATGAGATTCTGCGCGAGGTCATAAATCTTGACCGGCTTGCCCATGTCGAGCACAAATATCTCGCCGCCGTCCGCAAAGCACGACGCCTGGATAACCAGCTGCGCCGCCTCGGGGATAGTCATGAAGAATCTTGTAATCTCCCTGTCGGTGACGGTTACAGGGCCGCCCTCGGCTATCTCACGCTCAAACAGGGGAATGACAGAGCCGTTTGAGCCGAGCACATTGCCAAAACGCACCGCGACAAACTGGGTCTTGCTCACCTTTTGCATTGCCTGCACTATCAGCTCGCACATTCTCTTGGTTGCACCCATAACATTTGTCGGGTTTACCGCCTTGTCCGTGGATATCATGACAAACTTGCTCACATTGAATTCGTCCGCGCAGCGAGCCACATTGAATGTGCCGAAAACATTGTTCTTTATCGCCTCGGACGGGGAATATTCCATCAGCGGCACGTGCTTGTGAGCCGCCGCATGGTACACGATGTCGGGGCGATATTTTGCAAATATGGTGTCAAGCCTCTTTTTGTCCCTAACCGAAGCAATGAGCACCTTGAGCGCTTGATTCGGATATTTGCGGATAAGCTCGTTTTGCAAATCATACGCGTTGTTTTCATATATATCGACTATGATGAGAAGCTTCGGCTTATATCTGACAAGCTGACGGCACAGCTCGGAACCAATAGAGCCGCCACCGCCGGTTACCATTATCGTCTTGCCGCTGATTATGTCGGATATGCCGCTGTCGTCAAGCACAATGGGGTCGCGCGCAAGCAGGTCGTCAATCTCTATGGAGCGCATTTTTGAGAGCTTGCCGCCCTCCTCGATGAATCTGTCAAGGCTCGGCATAATCTTTATCTTGCATTTGGTGCCTATGCATATGCCAAGCAGCTCCTGTTTTTCCTTTGGCGTGATTGTGGGTATGGCAACAAGAATCTCTGCCACCTTATATTTTTTGCACAGATGCGGAATATCGTTTCTGTTTCCGATAACATATATGCCGCTTATGGACGAATGGAGTTTTTTCGGGTCGTCATCCACAAAGCCGACTATGTTATAATTCATGGCAAGGTTGACCTTGACATCATTTACAAACATAGCTCCGGCAGAGCCTGCGCCCACGACAAGGACATTCTTCCTGTCGTCCGCATCGCGCGTGGAGAAATACTGTCTCGCCACCACATAGCCGAATTTTATGCATATTCTGTACGCCGTGACAAAGAAGAATGTGAGCACGGACGACAGCATGGTGAGCTTTACATAAAAATACCTCATCTCAAAATATGCCGACGAGCACACAACTATTACTCCCGAGAAAAGACACGCCGCAAGCACGGACGCAAAATCGCGGAATGACGCGTGCTGCCATATGGTGCGGTAGTTTTTGAAGATGAGCATCATTATCATGTACACCGCCACGGTGTACGTAATGAACAGCGCCGAGGAGCGTATTATAACCCCCAGTTTATTCAGAGGATATGCAACAAGAGAAACGCAGATGTGCGCCAAAAAAATCAGTAATATATCTATAATCCACATAAATCGTTTGCTTGCAATCGCCTTGGATACAGCCCAAAAATATTTTCTCGAAAAAATGCCCATATAGATTTTATCCCCTTTATAATATGTATGTCAAACACGGCTTTGCGCGCCCGATTATTCAAACCGTTTTTGATGAAAACATAAGCTCATCAATATATATTATATCGTCAATTGCGGCGTTTGTCAAGTAATATTCTACCAAAAAATACGCAAAACAAAAGAATATGAGGAGATTGTTTAAATCACCCCATATTCTTCCGAAATTCCGCCGGCAAAGCAGCCGCGGAACACTATTTATTCTTTATTGCTTTCTTTGCCGCCTCGGCAATTGCCGCAGGTGTAAGCCCATAAACCTCAAACAGTTCCGACGGTTTTCCGGATCTGCCGAATACATCGCGTGTGCCTATCCTCTGCATGGGCGTCGGGCAGTTTTCGCAGAGCACCTCTGCCACCGCACTGCCGAGACCGCCTATGATGTTGTGCTCCTCGCAGGTAACCACAGCTCCTGTCTTGCGCGCCGATTTCACTATGAGTTCTTCATCTATCGGCTTGATTGTGGCAATGTTGATTACCTCTGCGCTTATGCCGTCGTTTGCAAGCAGCTCCTTTGCCTTGAGCGCCATCTCCACAAGCAGACCCGTGGCAACAAGCGTGACATCGCTTCCCTCGGCAAGGAGCACGCCTTTGCCTATCTCAAACTTGTAGTCGCCGCCGAATATCACCGGCACACCCAGTCTGCCGAAACGCAGATACACAGGGCCTTTGTGCCCGCAAGCCGCCCTTACGGCAGCCTTTGCCTCGGTGTCGTCCGCAGGGTTTATCACAATCATGTTGGGCAGAGTTCTCATTATGCCGATATCCTCGAGGCACTGGTGGGTTGCGCCGTCCTCACCGACGGATATGCCGGCATGGGTTGCGCCTATCTTAACATTCAGGTTGGGGTAGCAGATTGAGTTCCTTATCTGCTCAAAGGCTCTGCCTGCCGCAAACATTGCAAACGAGCTTGCAAAAACCGTCTTGCCGCAGGCTGCAAGTCCTGCCGCGGTGCTCATCATGTTTGCCTCGGCAATGCCCATGTTTATGAATCTGTCGGGGTATTTTTTCTTAAACACCTCCGTCTTGGTGGATTTTGAAAGGTCGGCGTCCAGTACGATAATAGGGAATTCGTCCCCGAGCTGCGCCAGCGCGTCACCGTATGATTGTCTTGTAGCAATTTTCTTTATGTCAGCCATCAGAGTTTTTCCTCCAGTTCTTTAATCTTCGCGTCAAGCTCACTCATCGCCTGCTCATACTGCTCGTCGTTAGGCGCGCTGCCGTGCCACGAAGCCTGATTTTCCATGTACGATACGCCTTTGCCCTTTACGCTCTTTGCAATGATAACGGTCGGCTTGCCCTTGGTTGCCTTAGCCGAGGCAATTGCATCTTTTATCTCGCCTATGTCGTGCGCGTTTATGGTGATTACGTTCCAGCCGAATGCCTCAAACTTTGCGTCAATCGGGGTGGGGTTCATAACTTTTGTTATGTCGCCGTCTATCTGAAGTCCGTTGAAATCCACAAAAGCGGTGAGGTTATCCAGCTTATAGTGTGGAGCAAACATTGCCGCTTCCCATACCTGACCTTCCTCAAGCTCACCGTCGCCGAGAACAGCGTACACCCTGTATGACTTGCCGTCAAGCTTTGCCGCAAGCGCCATACCGTTTGCCGCGCATATGCCCTGACCGAGAGAGCCCGTGGACATATCCACACCGGGCACACCCTTCATATCGGGGTGACCCTGGAGATAACTGTCGATATGACGAAAGGTTTTAATATCCTCAACAGGGAAAAAACCTCTCTCCGCCAGTGCGCCGTAAAGCGCCGGTGCGCAGTGACCCTTTGACAGGACAAACCTGTCTCTGTCCGGATTCTTCGGATTCTTGGGGTCAATGTTCATCTCGTCAAAATAAAGTACGGCAAGAATATCCGCAATGGAAAGAGAACCGCCGGGATGGCCGGACGCCGCGCTGTGTACCGCCGTGACCGCATCGCGTCGTATTTTGTATGCAGTCAGTTCCAATTCTTTGTTGTTCATCATAACACGCTCCTTTGTGTTTTTCCTTTGTAAAGCAATAAAGTTTTAATCATCTATTTCAAATCCGTTTCCGAGCACCTCACGGGCATCGGTCAGGATTATAAATGCATTTTCGTCCGTTTTTTTAACAAGCTTTCGCAGGCGGACAACCTCGTTTTTGCGCACGGCGCACATAAGGACATTCAGTCTTTCGCCGCTGTACATTCCCGTTGCGTGCAGAGCCGTAACGCCGCGCTCCATGCCGTCCATCACCGCCGCGGCAATTGCGCCGCTCTCTGCGCTGATGATGTATGCCAGCTTGGCAAAATTGACGCCCTCTATAACATTGTCCGCCACAAGCGACGAAATGTACATGGATACCGCCGCGTAGAGCACCACCTCGTAGTCGCCGAAAACCGCGCCCGACAGAATCACCACGAACAAATCCATGATGAGAATCAGCCGCGCAACCGAAAATCGCTTTGACCTGCGCCGAATGATCAGCGCCGCAAGATCCGAGCCGCCGGTTGAACCGCCGCCGGCAACCGTAAGCCCCGTGCCGCCGCCGAAGAGCACTCCGCCGCAAAGCGCGGCAAGGAGTTTATCTGCCGTGAGCGCGGAGAGATATGATGTAATCTCAATAAACGCCGACAGCAGCAATGTAGCCGCAACGGTCTTTACAAGGCAGCGCCTTGTGAGCGCCTTTGAGCCTGCCGCAAACAAAATTATGTTCACGCCCAGCACCGTGACCGAGACGGGCACACCGGCGCTTACAAAAAGTATTGTGCCCAGACCGCTCGCTCCGCCGGAGGCGATTGAGTTCGGCACGAGAAACAGATTGAGTGCAAGTGCGGAAAGTAGTGCGCCGCCGACAATCTGAGAGTATTCTTTAATTCTTTTTCGCATAAAAATCACCCGTGGTATTCTTACGCAAAAAAGGAAGTTTCATTCGCAGATATGCGGAGAGGAGAATTTTCAAGCACAGACTCAACCCTAAGGCGAGGGGGTGTGTATTTTATTTTGAGCGAGCGAGTTCTGCGCCACCGCACAGCTGTCTGAGCGAGCC
>CAJLYL010000094.1 GCA_905210855.1 uncultured Clostridia bacterium | reverse complement strand
AAGTCCTGTGCGTCTGCCGGTTCCGCCACTCCGGCGCACTCACTGTACCTTACTATAATACCACAGGCATGGCGGTTTGTCAAGGCTTTTTTTGAAAAAACAGCGTGTTTTTTCAAAAAAAGCGGGGTGCTGTGCAGCGGAGCAGCCTTAATAGCCGCCTCCGCCTCTCTTGCCCGTGCCGCGCTTTGATTCTATGTTGCGCTTGATATCGTGCATTCTTTCGTCGCTCGACTGCTTAAATTTATTAAGCATATCGTCAAATGACATGGCTGAATCCGACCTTGTGCCAAAGGTCACCTCTTCGGGATTCACGCTGAAATCCGTGGGAGTGCTTGGGCGGCGCGGCTGCCTCGGGGGGCGTTTGCCTTTGAGCTTGTCGTGAGCGCCCGACGTCGGTATACCGTTTTTCTCATTATATGCCTGCTTTATGGACAGGCTTATCTTGTTGCCGCCCTTTTCAAAAGGCAGCACCTTTACTTCAACTTTGTCGCCGACCTTAACATGGTCGTGAACATCCTTTACATATTCATTGGATATCTCCGAAATATGTACAAGTCCCGTTGCTCCGCCTTCAAGATCGACAAAAGCTCCGAAAGCGGTAATTCCGCTGATTTTTCCTTTGAGTATTGTGCCCGGTTCAACCTGCATTCCTGATATTTCCTCCCTGAATTTATCTAATGATTGTCATTGTAGTTTTTAAAAAACTTTTCATTTGAATTCACCAATCCGAGGGTGTCTCTGGCAATCTGCTCAACCCTCTCACGCGATGAGTAAATGTCCTTGCTCTCCTCAAGCTGCTCACCGTACTGTTTTTGATTGTCAATCTTTGTGTTCAGCTCTGATATACGGTTGTTGTACTCGGCAATGTCACTGCGATATCCGGCATAAACCTTTGCCGAAATAAGCGCCGCTGCAACAAAAAACACTATATTAAACTTGGTTTTTGTCTTATGCTTCATTAGTCCGTCAAACCTCCTGTATAAATGATTACAATTAATGTATAATCATATTTATTATATACCATAGAGGCAAAAAAGTAAAGAAAAATCCATTAAAATTTTCTACAAATATTTTTCCCGAAAACCCGTATTTTATGACCTGTTTTTGAAAAAACGTTATGCAACTTGTACAAAACACCTGATTTTACCGAAAAATACGCATTTGACGCCGAACCGAGCACCCTTTTGCAGAGGGAAAAAGGTATTAGCAAAAGCTTTGCCGCCGAGCGGATTATTTTTGCGGCAAATGCGACCGCCGCGCAAAAGACGGGCATACATATTTTGCAAAAAAACCGCATATACACGGCGAAGCCGACCCCAAATCCGACAAACTCGAACCAGCGCAGCTGCGCGTCGTTTGAAAAATATATGCACAGATACACTATGAGAGCGGCGCTCAGCCAAAAGAGCAAATCGAGCAGCGCCGACGCCGCCCTGCCTGTGCCGAGGGTGCGGCGCATGGCGCGCAGCAAATCAAAATCCGCCCCGAGCACCACGCCGCCGAAAATGCACGAGAGCACGACGGCAGCCTCGGCAAGCTTGCAGACTTCCATCAGCGCAGCAGCCTGCCGATGAGGCTTGCGCCCTTGGTCTTGCCGTAGTTTTCGGGATATTCTATTGAGTTTATCTCGCCGGTTACGGCGGTGTCGCCCGAGTCAACGCTCAGCTTGTTGATGTGCAGCCCCTCTCCGCGCAGAATGAGTACACCGTGGCTTGTCTTGAGGATAATCTCCTCCTCGTTGAACGAATCTATATCCTCAACGCCCGATATGCTTATCTTTTTTCTGCCCTCCATGATTACATTGTGCACCGTCTCGCTGCGCACGGTGCGGATGTTTTGTTTCGCGTCCATATTCAAAATACCTCCCGATGTCTTGTACTAAATATCTATGAAGGTATCTGCGCGATTATTACAGCACTGTGTACATGGACTGCGCATCGTCCTTTAGTGCGTGCTCCGGCACTGCCTCCACACGGACGCGCATCTGCTTCTCGCCGAAGGTGATTTCTATCGTGTCGCCGATGCTTACCGCGGCGGACGGCTTTGCAACCCTGCCGTTGAGCGACACTTTGCCTTGCTCGCACGCCTCGCACGCGACGGTGCGGCGTTTTATTATTCGTGATATTTTAAGATATTTATCCAGCCTCATTGTTTTTCTCCTCTTTCCAAACCGTTAAATTCGGGTGTTGAAATTATTGTACCTCATTTGCGCAAATATTTCAATGCCAAATGAAATTTTTTTGCCGCCGCAGCGCAATTCAAACGACCGGAAACTCCAAATTCTCTATCGCCCCGCGAAGTGTCGGATGGCGCAGGACAAAATGAATTGTCGGCTCTTTGTTTTTTGAGATCATGACATACTCGTTTTCGTGCATGGTTATCTGTATGTTGACAAAGGCGTTTTTCCTTGCCGGCGCGGCAGAATAATGTTTGTTTTCCGCCGCAAATTTTTCCGTGAGGCGCAGATGCTCGGAGTATTCTGCATATGTATAATCGAAATTTTTGTCATTGAACATAAGCGATAGCGACAGCGACAGCGGATGTTCGTTAAAACCGTCCTCGCCAAGGTAAGGAATTTCATCGGAAACAGAGTTATTCTTGAGTATCTCTAACATTTGTTCTCTGCGCGTCGCCGCGTAGTTAATAATTTTCTGCTTTTCATCACCTGTTACATCACGGTGTTCAAGAAATTCTGACAAGGACTCGTCAGTCGCTGTGTAAATCGGCAAAAACGCATTTTTCTATTGTGGCAAGTTAAAAAGCATAACCATTGCAAACAGCGTTACGAGCATCGGCAGTAATGCATTTTATTATTGCGATGCTCTGTCAGACATAACAATCCCCGAGAGTGTGACATTCATCGGAGATGATGCTTTTTCTTATTGCAACGGTTTGACAAGCATAACAATCCCGGGCGCTGTAACAAGCATCGGAGACGGCGCTTTTTCATCATGTGACGGGTTGACAAGCGTTACAATCAGTGACGGAGTTCAGAGCATAGGCGAATATGCATTTAACAAGTGTACTAAATTGGCAAAGGTTAGTTACGTCGGAGATGAAGCGGATTGGAACGAAATAGCAAAGGAAAAATATTATTCGATATCCAACGGCATTATTGTATATTGCAGCGGCATAAGCGCCAAACGCACCGAGGACGGAAAGATAGTTGTCAAACCGATAAAACTGAACAGCGGAATCATCATTCTTGCCCTTTATGACGGGAACAGGCTTGCACAGGTACAAACAGAGAAATATAACGGCACGGAAATCACCTTCGAACCGAGCAAGGCATACACACATACAAAAGTCATGGCTTGGAGTGATATTGAAAAACTGTTCCCCGAATGTGAATCAAGAATCCTGAAATAAAATTAATCCATCTCAAATATGAGGGAGCATGTATTGTGTTTTTCAAGGTTACAATACACGCTCCCTCATCATTCCGTTCATTATCTGACAAATTTCAGCCTTTTCATAAGCGGCAATATTTTGTCGGACTTAGGCAGCATTTTTATATCACTCTCGCTGACGCCACCGACAATAAGCAGAACCGCCGCATACACAACACCGGCAGATACAATGGTGAGCACCGTTGCGGCCAGGTTGCCCAGAGCCGCCACCCTGCCGTAGAGCGCAATCACAACCCCAGCCATTGCCGCAACGGCAATTAGCGGCTTGATGACAAGCGACACTGCGTTGTAGCGCACACGGATTATCCTGTGAATGGACACAAGGTTGAGCGCAAGGATGACTATGTAGCACAGATTTGTGCCGATTGGCGCGCCCGTAATGTTTATGCTCGGATTGCCCACGAGAAAATAGTTGACAATAACCTTGGCAACGCCGCCGATAACCATGTGAACAACCGGCAGACCGGCGTGTCCCGTCGCCTGGAGAATGGCATTGGTAAGGCTGACGAGCGACACAAAGATTATGGCATAGCCGAGTATGGAAAGCGTAGGCTCGGCGCTGCGCGAATGGAAAATCAGCTGCAATATGGGGCCTGCAAGCAGCGACATACCCACAGCGCACGGGGCGGTGAGCAGAACGGTTATCTTGATGCTGCCCTCTGTTGCCGACTGTGCCTCGGCGTAGTTTTTTACGGCGAAAGCGCCGGCTATTGTGGGCACAATGCTGATGCTGATGGCTGTGATGAGCGTGGGCACAAGGTTGAACATGGTGATTGCCTTGCCCGAATACGCGCCCCACAGGTTGTTTGCCGCGTCATACGAAAAGCCTGCCGCCTCTTGCAGACGGCGCATAATCATTGCCGCGTCTATGAGCGATGTCAGACTGAAAACCGACGCACCTATGGTTATCGGCACGGCTATTTTCACAAGGTCTTTGAGCAGTCTGCCGCCCGACCTCACGGATTGACCGCTCTGCGCAACGGGCGGTTGTTTTTTCTTTGAAAAAAGATGAATGAGCGCAAGGGCAATCGTGCCGAACATCGCCCCGGCAGACACGCCGAAGACCGCACCTGCGGCGGCTTTCTCTATGCCGTAGCGGATGAAGAACATTGCCGCGCCGTAGCCGACAATCAGCTTGCCGAGCGCCTCGCACACCTCGCTGACCGCGGTGGGGAGCATATTCTGCTGACCCTGGAAGTAGCCGCGGTACACGCTCATTATCGCCACAAAGAGTATTGCCGGAGCAAGGGCGCGTATGCCCGTGGCTGCGCCCGGGTTCGCCATGAGGGCGGCGCATTTGTCCGCAAAAACAAGCAGAAACGCAAACCCTGCCAAGCCTATCACGGCAAGCAGGCGGTAGCCGACGGAGAATATTTTGCGCACCTCGGCGGCGCTGCCGCGCGCAGCTGACTCCGCAACCATTTTTGATATAGCCACCGGCATACCGGCGGTCGCCACGATAAAGAGCCAGTTGTACACCATATATGCGCTGCCGAAATATCCCATGCCGTCGTCGCCGAGCAGATAATTGAGCGGTATCTTGAATACCGCGCCTATCACCTTTACAAGAATATTTGCTATCATAAGTATCAGTGCGCCTTCAACGAAGGTTTGATTTTTTTTGTCCGACATTGAATCAGTCCTTTCATGCTGTGATTCCGAAAAGCTGTAATAAGTATAACACACTTTTTCATAAAATAAAATACCTATTTTATTTTATCTTCGGAAGGTGAGCAAATATGCCCGATTACAACAAAAGAAGCTTTGTAATAAATATGCTGACAATGAGCCTGTCCATGCTTGCGGTGCGCGTGGGCGGTCTGTGCTTCAACATATACTTCACCTCGGTTATCGGCGCGCAGAGCACCGGAATGTTCCACCTGATTTTCTCTGTGTACGGTTTCATGCTCACTTTTTCGGTGTCGGGCACGGGCATAGCCGTGACGCGCCTTGTGTCCGAGGCT
>CAJLYL010000093.1 GCA_905210855.1 uncultured Clostridia bacterium | reverse complement strand
TGCCGCGTATATCGTCGCCGTCTACGGATATAGAGCCGCTGTTTACATCATAAAAGCGCATCAGCAGATTGATGAGCGTGGTTTTGCCGCAGCCCGTCGGGCCGACTATCGCCACTCGCTGCCCCGGCTCGATGCTCAGGTTCAGGTTTTCTATGAGTTTTCTGCCCGGCGTGTAGGAGAACGCCACATTAGCCATGTCTACCCTGCCGCTCACATCGGTGAGTACCTTGGCATCGGGCGAATCGGGAATCTGCGGCTCTTCGTCTATCAAATCGAACAGCCGCCCTGCGCAGGCAAGCGCATTTTGCAGCTCCGTCACCACGCCGGATATCTCGTTGAAAGGCTTGGTGTATTGGTTGGCATAGCTTAGGAAACACGACAGTCCGCCGACGGTTATGTTGCCGTTAATCGCCGCAATTGCTCCCGTCAGCCCCACTCCGGCATATACCACGGCGTTTATAAACCTGGTGGTCGGATTGGTGAGCGATGAATAAAACACCGCGCGCAGAGAGAATTTCTCCAGCCTGCCGTTGATTTCGTCAAAATCCTCCACCGCCGCGTCCTCGTGAGAGAAAGCCTGCACCACCTTCATGTTGTTTATCATCTCGTCCACAAGTGCGGTTTGCTCGCCGCGCGTCTCGGATTGCTTTTTGAACATACTGTATGTGTGGGCCGCAATAAACTTTGCCGCAAAAAGCGACAGCGGAGTGAGCAACACCACAAGCAGGGTTATGTGCACATTGAGCGACAGCATAAACCCGAGAGTGCCCAGTATGGTGACAACCCCCGTGAAAAGCTGGGTAAACCCCATGAGCAAACCGTCCGCAAACTGGTCGGCGTCCGCTATCACGCGGCTGACTATGTCGCCCTGAGAGTGCGAATCGATGAACCCCAGCGGCAGCACCTCTATCTTGCGGAATGCCGCGCCGCGCACATCGCGCACCACACTGTATGTGATGCGGTTGTTTATCGTGTTCATTATCCACTGAAGCAGCGCCGTAACGCACACAACAACTGCAACGCGCATAAGCAGCGCCGCTATCGCCGCAAAATTGACATTGTGCGCGGACACTATGTTGTCTATCGTCTCGCCGATGACTATGGGCACATACAGCGTGAGCGCCACTGTCACGGCGGCGAGAATTATCGAGGCGGCTGTGAGAAGTCTGTAATTTTTCAGATACTTCATTATCTGAAAAAATCTTTTTGAATTATCCGACTTCAATTAGCCCACCTCCTTTTTGAACTGCGAATTGTATATCTCTTTGTAAACCTCGCAGGTCTCCAAAAGCTCGTCGTGAGTACCCATGCCGACCGTCCTGCCGTCGTCGAGAACTATTATTTTGTCCGCATGGCGGATTGATGATGTGCGCTGCGACACTATAAATACAGTGGTGTCCGCACAGTGGGCGCGCAGAGATTTGCGCAGCGCCGCGTCCGTCGCAAAATCGAGCGCGGAAGCGGAATCATCCAGTATGAGAATCTCCGGCTTGCGCACCAGCGCGCGCGCTATGGTGAGCCGCTGCCGCTGACCGCCCGAGAAGTTTCTGCCGCCCTGCTCCACTCTGCTGTCAAGTCCGCCCTGCTTGGATTCTACCACATCGCGCGCCTGCGCACACTCAAGCGCCGCCATAATTTCCTCATCGGTCGCGCTCGGGTTGCCCCACAGCATATTCTCGCGGACAGTGCCGCCGAAGAGCACCGCCCTCTGCGGCACTATGCCGATTTTTCGTCTTAGGGCGTCCTTGGTGTAGTCGCGCACATCCACTCCGTCCACAAGCACCGCACCGTCACAGCAATCGTAAAATCTGCCTATGAGGCTGACGAGGGTGGATTTGCCCGAGCCGGTGCCGCCTATTATTCCAATCGTTTCGCCGCGGTTTGCGGTAAAATCCGCGTCCTCAAGCGAACATTCCGCCGCGCCGCCGTATTTCATGGACACATGGCGGAACTCCACGCAAGCCTTGCTGTCGGGCTTGCCGTCCGTCACCGCGCCGTATTTCATGGACGGCTCGGTCTTTAGCACATCGTTTATACGGTTGCCGCAGGCAACAGATTTTGTTATGTTTATGATAAGGTTAGCCAGCTTTATCAGCTCGACCAGAATCTGCGACATATAGTTGTACAGGGCAATAACCGCGCCCTGAGTGAGTATGCCCTCATATACGCGCAGCGCGCCCACTCTGATGAGTACAACCGTGGCAAGGTTGATGATAACATACGTCAGCGGATTCATAAGCGCCGAGATTTTGCCGACAAACTTGGACGCCGCCGTGAGCGCCTCGTTTCTTC
The DNA here is from genome assembly GCA_905210855.1 of uncultured Clostridia bacterium. GTDB lineage: Bacteria > Bacillota > Clostridia > UMGS1810 > UMGS1810 > RGIG4708. The sequence goes on along the minus strand of CAJLYL010000093.1, from coordinate 3,234 downwards.
CGTCAAAATCGGCAATCTCCCCGTCCTCCTTGCAAAAAGCGCGTATGACCCTCACTCCCGTGAGATTCTCGCGCGTTTTTGCGGTGACGGAATCGAGATTTCTCTGCACCTTTTTGTACAGCGGTATGCAGATGAGCATTATGCCGAACACCACCACGGAGAGCAGCGGTATCGCCGCCGCAAACACAAGCGCCGCCTTAAAGTCTATGGTGAACGCCATAACCATTGCGCCGAACACCACAAACGGCGAGCGCAAAAACAGCCTTAGCGTGAGGTTCATGCCATTCTGCACCTGGTTGATGTCGCTGGTGATGCGTGTTATGAGCGTTGACGCACCGATTTCATCTAAGTCGGAATACGACAGCGACCTGATGTGCGAGAAAACCTCGTGTCTTACCCGACTGACAAAGCCGACAGACGCCTTTGCCGCAAAATACTGCGCCGTGACCGAGAATATCAGCCCCACAAAGCCGAGCGTCACCATGAGCAGGCTCATGCGCACGACATAGGGCTTGTCGCCCGAGGCTATGCCGATGTCGATTATGCGCGCCACAACCAGGGGTACAAGCAATTCAAGAAAAGCCTCAAGCAGCTTGAAAAGCGGCCCGAGGACAGTCTCTTTAACATACGATTTCAAATAACAAAGCAAGTCTTTCAATACAATTCACCTGATTTTCTGTCATGTTCCAATTGAGCTTTCAGCTCGTCTATGGATGAAAACCTGATCTCGCCGCGCATAAACGCCTTGAACTCAAGTTTAATTTTCTTTCCGTAAAGATTCCCGTCATATCCGAGAATACAGGTCTCCACACGGGTTTTGCCGTCGGGAGAATCCACAGTGGGGTTGTGCCCCGCATTGGTTATGCCCTTGCCGATTTTTTTGCCGCCGAGGTACACATCGGTAGCGTACACTCCGTTTGCAAGCGGCACAGCACCGTCGTCAAACAGAAGATTGGCAGTGGGAAAGCCTATTGTGTGCCCCAGCTCCTTGCCGCGGCATACCGTGCCGCACAGCGAATATCGCCTGCCGAGGAGCAGCGCCGCATTTTGCACATCGCCGCGCGACAGCAGAGAGCGAATCTCCGTGCTGCTCACGGCAATCTTTTCGCCGTTTATGCCGGCATAAACGCAGTCCACAACCGTGACGCCGATGCCGCGCTCTGCGCAGAGCTTCTTGTCGGCCTCTGCGCAGGCTGTCCGAATCAACCGGAAGACCTGCTTATTGATGGACTTGGCCGCCGCACTCTCAAAGGGCACCCCTTTTTTCTGCAGATAGGCATGAAATCCCAGCGCGCCAAGTCCAACAGAGCGTTCACGCATGGCCGAATACCGTGCGCGGGCGATTTGATCGGGAGCGTGGTCGATAAAGTACTGCAGGACGTTGTCGAGGAGCTCCATGGCGTCAGTGATGAACTGCTGATTGTTCTTCCACTCGTCGAAATATTCGAGATTGAGCGACGAAAGACAGCAGACCGCCGTACGGTCATGAGAGGTCGGCAGGAAAATTTCCGTGCAGAGATTGGAGCCGTGAATGCTCAGTCCCTTGTCCTTAAGCCAAGACGGAAGCGCTCGGTTGGCGGTGTCAATGAAGACCAAATAGGGCTCACCCGTATGCATGCGCATCTCAAGGATGCGCTGCCACAAATCACGCGCTGAAACTTTGGCCACTACCTCATGCGTGCTCGGATGACGAAGCTCCCACGTGTCATCGTAGGAACTGTCGCGCATTGACGCTTCAATCTTTTCCATGAAAGCGTCAGAGAGATTCACGCCGTGGTGAAGATTCAGCGCCTTCATGTTCTGGTCGCCCGTAGGCTTTCTCATCTCGATAAAGGGGATGATGTCCGGATGATCAATATCGAGAAAGGCCGCATAAGAGCCGCGGCGCGTAGAACCCTGACGATAGGCAAGGCAAGCGGCGTCATAAACCTTCAGATGCGGCATCACGCCGACGCTTTTTTCGTCGGCGCTGCGGATGCGGACATGAATGCCCACGCCGCCGCCAAGCATGGAGAGCCAGTTGACTTCGGAGAGCGTATCGACGAGCCCTTCAGCACTGTCCTCCATATAGGTGAGGAAGCACGAAATGGGAAGTCCCTTCTTTGAACGGCCAAATGAAAGAATCGGCGTTGAGAAGGAGAGCCAATGACGGCTCGCATAATCGTAGATGCGCTGAGCATGCTCGGGGTTGCTGCCGAAAGTTTCCGCCACGAAGGCAAACCGTTCCTGCGGGCTTTTTTCGCTCCTGCGCATATAGCTTTCACGCAGACGCATGAGGCCGAGTTCGTCAAAGAGCTTATCTCGCTCAAAGTTCATTTGTACCGCCATGACGGCTCCCGAAAATACATTGAAAAAGGACGTCGGCGGTGAAGCAGCAGTGCTGGATGCATCGTTCCTGAGACGACAAACGAGGGATCAGACCATTTTGACTGACCGCCCTCAATAGCCCTTATAAAAGGGTTTTATCATCAAAGAACCACCATATCTTGTGGTTGGACGTCGTTCCGAAAAGTTTGGGAATCTTAGCCTTTGGAGGACTCAAACCGCAAACTCCGACGTCGACGCAAAGGCGGTAGTCATGAAATCTTGAAAGCGTTTTCGCACCAAACATCCCGTTGATTCACCGCAGGTGCCTAAGTGTCATGCCGCATCCTTGCAACTGTAAGAAGATGTACTCGTTTGCAATCTTCATGAAGAGCACCGCTTGATGGGGCTGAACACGGGTATAGTAGTAGAAACGCTAAGCTGCTTCGGGGGCGCTCAAAGCCTTGCCCCCAAAGCTCTAACTGCTCAAATTCACTTTAGGGAGCCGAAAATGGCCGAGATTCTCAATGTTGATGAAAAGAATTACGATGAAGTCGTTTTGAAAAACGAGAAGCCCGTGATTCTCGCGCTGGGTGCTTCGTGGTGCGGCGACTGCCGTCGTGCGCGTCCTTTCTATGAACGTATGGCTCAGGACTATGAAGGCCGTCTGGTCTTTGCTTCTGCTGACTCTGACGCCTGCCCCAACCTCAAGAAGGAACTGGGCGTTCAGCATATCCCGACCATGGTGATCTTTAAGAACGGCAAGCCGCTTGACGGCCGCCTTGTTGAAGTGAAGACCCCGAGCGAACTCAAGGCCTTCATTGATGCGGGTCTTGCCGCCTAACCGCTCGAATATTCAAGCTTTTCGCTGACCGTTTCGCTGCGGCTCGGCGTATGCTTCGCAATCCCGTCCACGACAAAACGTGCGGC
>CAJLYL010000092.1 GCA_905210855.1 uncultured Clostridia bacterium | reverse complement strand
GTAACTCTCTATGGGGTGAATAACGCCGACATTCACGACGGGCACACCTCTTGTCAGTGCCGTGTTTACACGCGCAAAGTGATCCTCCACATATTTATATTCCCTGTACCACGGCGACTGATAATTTATACAAGCCGGATAGTCTCTCTTTGCTCTGCCCTCCATAGATACCCATGAGAGATGAGGCACGCGCACCGTAACGCCGAGCGCTGCCTGCCAGTCGCCCTGAAATTTGTGTCCGCGGAAATCAAAATCCCAGTCAGTCACGCCATAAAGCTCGGACAGCATACCTTCCTTGCCGTACTGGTGTACCACGGACTGGCACTGCTTTGCGGTGGTAAGCTCGACCTTGTTGCAGAGCATATCAATACCCGGTATGCCAAAAGCCGGATATGTGCGCATTGCTTCGCCCACGCAGTCTGCCTGTGAGCGCAAAAGTTCCTCGCCGAGCACATGACCGGTAAGATATATTCCGTTGTCAGCGCACCATTTGCCGATATTGTTGCAAAAGGCGCGCGTAAACAGTTCCACAAGATGATTGTGATAGAGATATCGCGTCTGTGATATTTCGCCGCTGCAACGGTTCCAGAAGATTTCGGGCAGCCTATCAAGCACAGAGAATCCGTAAGCCTCGGTAAAGCTTCTGTCAAAATCGGCTGTCCACGGCATTATGCAGTCATTCTCAGAATCGGTGAAATCAAGGCATTTCTTTCTGCCAAAATTCGGCTCGTCTGTAAATATAGCCGGAATTGTCCTGTCAAATTCATCGGAAAATTTTTTCTTGTATTTTTCGTGAGTTTCCTCAATGAATTTGTCTATTGCATCCTTGTTCATAGTGTCGGCATATGTAAGATTATTGTACCACGGATCGGGTTTGGTGTGCTCAAGATACGCATACCACTTGTTATCCGCCTCGTCGTCATAGCCTATCCTGCTGCACTCGGCTATGTCGCCGTTCTCGTCCAGTCTCATGTCATAAGCTGCCAAAAACCACTCGGCGTCCTTCTCGGCAGCCGTGTCCCAATCAAACTCACACGGAAGTTTTTTCTTGGTAAAGAGCAGATGGCGCTGACGGAATTTCGGATTCTTTGTGACATAACCGCCGGCAGCACCCGAGGGCCATCTGTCTTCGTCGTAGAGCCAGGCAAGCATCTCATCCTTTTTAGCCTCTTTAACGCAGCCGTCAACAAGTGACAAAAATTCGTCACTCATGTATTCATTGTCCATTCCCGTCCTGGAATGCATATGAAATCCGCCGAACCCCATTTCCTTAAGTTTTGGAATTTGCTCTGTGAGTATTTCATCGGTCATCTTGCAGTTCCACGCCCAAAACGGCGCAGCGCGGTATTCACTCGTAGGATTTTTAAAAAGCTCGTCCGACAAGTCGTTTTGTATGTTCTTCTTGTACAGCATAATTATCACCTCGGCTACATTATATCCGAACAGGTATTCAAAAGCAAGGCGAAAAACCGACTTGTTTGGACTGAATTATGACATTTTACTTATTTTGCTTATTTCAATACATCCGCTATTCCGTCTGCAAGATACTTCACCGCGCCGAGCGCCTCGTCAAGAGTGTTGCCGTGAGTGCCGAATTCAAATATCAGCGATCCCTCGGTCAGATGCATATTAAACCGCTCCTTGCGCAGATTTACGGGGCGCATAAGCCCCGGGTATTTTCTGTTCATGCTGACCTGGATTTTGAGTGCAAGGGCAAGATTCTTCTGCCAGTTCGGATTCTCAAGTCCCAGCATATCGCTGCCGCACACCAGCATTATCTGACTGACCTTTTCACCGTTGACATCCGCAGTGAACTTGATTTTTTCATCATTTACGCCCACAACCGCATCACGGTGCACATCGAACACACACTTGATTGTCGGATATTTTTGCAGATTGCTTTTTATCACCTCAAGAGTTTTGTTGTATGAATTGTTGTACGAAGGATAGTCGTTTATGGTTTTGTCATGAATAACCTTGAATCCACGCTTGGTAAGCTCGCTGTCAAGCTCATCGCCCACCCTGACCACGTTGTATCGGGTATCCTGGCAGCGCGAGTAATCGCTCTGGGAATAGTGATATTTTTCGGATTGAGTATAGCTTTCCGAAGCATGGGTGTGTACAATTAGTATCTCGGGGTTCTTGTGGTCGAGGCTGATGTTCAATTTGCTCTCGGAAAGCGCGGCAGTATCCACGGTATATGAGGTTTCATTTTTCATCTCGAGACCGTTTGACGGATTGGCGCTGTCGCGCACCGTGCCGGTTGCATATTCTGCCGACGTCGGCACAGTATCGTTCGCTTTTGGCGCGGAATCCTCATTCGGCTTCGCCTGATTCGCCCTCAATGAGGAAATGCCGCAAAATACGGGAAAAACCTCAAAATTGCTGCGCGAGTCAAAGGTTAATATGCTTTTGACAGCGGCAAACGCTCCGCCCTCTGCCCTTTCCCTTGCCGCCGCAACAATCGGTATTGCCTCGGAAATCATAAATTTGTTAAAACTCAAGTCAGCTGCTTTAAGCCTTTTTGAAGCCGCCAACCCGACAGAGGAAATCACTACGGCAAGCACAACAAAAAGAGCAGTCATCATCATAAGCCGCCTGCCTATGAAAACTGCTCTTAATCTTTTGTGCGATGCATATCGTGCCGATGAATACATAGTGCTCATGTGGTATCTCCGCCTTTATAAATATTCTATGATAAAAGCGGACAAATATTACTCCACGTCTCCATAGTCGAGCAGCGCTGCGTTTATGCTGTCGGATATTACCGAGGATATGTCGTCTATGATGTCGTCAACCTCTTTGGGAGTAACTATCAGGTTGCCCACAAACGGGCTGAGCACCTCTTTTATGAGGGTGTATCTGTTGTCGTCGTCAAAGCTCTTGAGCGCGCGGAAAAGATGCGAATCCTCACCGGCATTCACCCGAACAGCCTCGGTGAGCATCTCTATTGAATCGCTTGCCACGGTTGCTGCGTCCACCACGGTCGGCACGCCGATTGCCACAACGGGCACACCCATGGTATCGCGCGTTATGGCGTTGCGATGGTTGCCCACCCCCGAACCGGGTACTATGCCGCTGTCCGATATCTGAATGGTAGTGCTCACGCGATCCATACGCCGCGACGCCAGTGCGTCTATGGCGATTATCACATCAGGCTCTGCCCTCTGCGCAATGCCCTTTATTATCTCCCCCGTCTCTATCCCCGTTATGCCCAATACTCCCGGGGAGACTGCGCAAACCGAGCAGACGTCTTCATCAATATGGAGCTTTTCCTCGCCGAACAGATGTCTTGTAACCATTATGCCGTCAATGACTTTCGGCCCGAGTGCGTCCGGAGTAACATTCCAGTTGCCCAGCCCCACAACGAGAACTTTTTTGTTCTTCGTCGGATGTGCAAGACGTGTTATCTCGTCAGTAAGGATTTTTCGTACATCATCATATATTTTTTCGTCGCCGCCGCGCAGCTCCTTTGCCTCTATGGTGACATACTCTCCCTTAGGTTTGCCTATGCGCTCCGCCGCGGTCTCCGTGTTTATGCATACGGAGGTGACGCCCACGGTGCCGAATTTTTTTTGTTCTATGTCCGCGCCGTCAATTTTGTATGCGCTGTCGCAAAGCTGCGCCGCCTCTATGGCGAGGTCGGTTCTGATATTACTCAAAATAATCACATCCTTTTTGCCTTATTTTGCGGCAAAAAGAAAAAGTTTATGCATAAAAGCAAACCGAACCCGAACCCGTGCCCGAGTCTCATTTGACTAAGGCTCGGTATATACTTTTTATTCCCGTATGACGAGTTCGGCGCTACCGCACTGCTGTCCGAGTCATCAAAAATAAAAAGTGTATACCGAGCCGAACACAACATAATATTGATAATTTTATCTTTCGTACAGTTCAATCGAGCATTTGCCGTCAATCGAATTAAGGTTGACTGCCACAACCTCGCTCTTGGATGTCGGAATGTTTTTGCCGACAAAATCAGCTCGAATCGGCAGCTCTCTGTGTCCCCTGTCCACAAGCACGGCAAGCTGAATCGTTGCCGGTCTGCCGCGGTTTATCAGGGCGTCCATAGCTGCGCGAACTGTCCTTCCCGTAAATATGACGTCATCCACAAGCACTGTGTTTTTGCCGTTTATGTCAAACGGAATGTCCGTCTCGGCAATGGTGGGTGACTCTGCCCTTTCGGACAAATCATCGCGGTAAAAGGTGATGTCGAGTGTGCCTACGGGTATGTCGTTGCCGCCTATGCTTTTAATTTTTTCCGCAAGCAGCTCGGCAATGGGCACACCGCGCGTTTTTATGCCGACAAGGCAGAGATTATCCGTCGTCTCGTTTTTCTCTATTATCTCGTGGGCAATGCGCACCAGGGTGCGCATCATAGCCGCTTCGTCAAGGATTGTCGATTTGTATTTCATATAAACCCCTCCCGTATGACAAACGGGTGCCGCCTAAGCAGCACCCGATATCAACGGCACAATGCCGCTTTTATTATCAGATTACGCCTGCTTCTTGGAAAGCATCAGGTTTACGATGATTCCGATGATGAGAGCGCAGGCAACCGGTGTAATTGTGATAGAACCGAATGTGAGCGAAAGTCCGCCGATACCTGTGATAAGAATTGAGCTGACAACAAAGAGGTTTTTGTTTTCGTCAAGGTCAATGTTCTTAAACATTCTCAATCCGCTGACTGCTATGAAGCCGTAGAGCGCAACACACATACCGCCCATTACACAGCTGGGGATAGAATTAACAAATGCCACAAACGGAGCTACAAACGAGATGATGATTGCACCGACAGCCGCCGCGATTATGGTAGCAACCGAAGCATTACCCGTAATGGCAACACAGCCGATTGACTCGCCGTATGTAGTGTTGGGGCAGCCGCCGAACACCGCACCGAACATTGAACCGACGCCGTCTCCGAGGAGGGTTCTGGAAAGTCCGGGTTTCTTAAGCAGGTCTCTCTCAATAATCGAAGATATGTTCTTATGGTCTGCAATGTGCTCTGCAAACACAACAAATGCAACCGGTACGTATGCCGCGGCAATACTGCCGACATATGCGCCGTTCAGCTCGCCAAAGCCGTCGAGGGCAGTGAGGAATGTAAATCTCGGAATCGAGAAGAAAGTGTTGATGCCGACGCCGTTCTCAACAAGCGCGGTAAACGGTGCAAAGCTGATTATCTTGAGAACGTCTATATCTGCCGCATTTCCTATGAGCGTGAACACAAGTGCAACCGCATAGCCTGCAAGCACACCGATGATAAAGGGGATGAGCCTTGCTGTTTTCTTGCCGAAGGTGGAGCACAGCACTATAACAAACAGCGCAACAAGACCGCAGAGCACACAGATGAGCGGAGAAGCAACAGGCACCTGAGATACCACATCGACTATCTTGCCGTCCTCCACAGCCTGAGTAACCACATCTGCCATAACCTTGCCGTTCTGCAGGTCGCCTACGGCATTTCCTGCGAGCGAAAGTCCTATAATGGAAACCGTAGGTCCGATACCGCCGGCATCAGTCTGTCTATCCAGTCAACTCCTGCCACCTTAACAATTGCTGCGATTAGCACATACACCAGTCCGGCAAAAATCGCACCTATAATAAGTCCGAGATATCCGAGCTGCATAGACACACCGCCTGCAAAGGCAGCCGCCATTGAACCGAGAAAAGCAAAAGATGAACCGAGGAACACCGGACTGCTCTTTTTGGTAAAGAATACATAAACCAGCGTGCCTATGCCGGCACCGAAAAGCGCCGCTGCCGGGTCCATGTTGTTGC
>CAJLYL010000091.1 GCA_905210855.1 uncultured Clostridia bacterium | reverse complement strand
TGTCACTTCCACCTGGCACAAGCACATGACGAATCCATACTGGCTTATTAATTTCTGATAAATATCTTGCCATATCAAGAATATTTGAATTATCGTATCCGGTCAGCGTTTTATGCCTTTCCGGGTTTATTTCTTTGATATCAAGCAAAAGCAAGTCCGTGTACTTCATAAGTTCCTTAAACTTGCCGAAAAAAGGCTCCTCACGTGTAAACGGATTTCCGGCGGTGTCTATAACCGTGTTGATTCCCTGTTCCTTAGCTTTTTTTAAAAGCTCGGTAACAAAATCAATCTGCAACAAAGGTTCGCCGCCCGAAACGGTAATTCCGCCGGTGTCTTTCCAGTAGCTTTTGTATCTTACCGCACGGCGCAGAATTTCATCTGCGGATACCTTTTCGCCGCCGTTTGTATCCCATGTGTCAGGGTTATGGCAATATCTGCAGCGCATGCGGCAGCCCTGCATAAAAATTATATATCTTACGCCCGGGCCGTCTGCTGCGCCGAATGTTTCAACCGAATGAATATATCCGTCCATATTACAGTGATGTGTGGCAGGTTCTTGAAATAACATCGAGCTGCTGCTCACGTGTTAAGTCAATGAACTTAACCGCATAACCGGAAACACGGATAGTGAAGTTTGCGTATTCTTCTTTTTCCGGATGCTCCATAGCGTCGATAAGTTTTTCTTTACCGAAAACGTTAACGTTAAGGTGATGCGCACCCTGGTCAAAGTAACCGTCAAGAACATTTACAAGGTTTGTAACCTGTTCGGGTTCGCTGTGACCCAAAGCATCGGGATTGATTGTCTGAGTATTTGAAATACCGTCAAGAGCATACTCGTACGGAAGCTTTGCAACGGAGTTAAGAGATGCAAGCAGACCGCTCTTTTCTGCGCCGTATGCAGGGTTGGCACCGGGTGACAAAGGCTCGCCGGCTTTTCTGCCGTCCGGAAGCGAAGCGGTAGCCTTACCGTAAACAACGTTTGAAGTAATGGTAAGGATTGAAGTTGTAGGCTCTGAATTGCGGTATGTGTGGCAATCCTTGATTTTTTCCATAAATGTCTTAAGCAGCCATACAGCAATGTCATCTGCTCTGTCGTCATCGTTACCGTAGCGCGGGAAGTCGCCTGTTGTTTCAAAATCCTGTACGATGCCGTCCTCGTCGCGGATAACCTTAACTTTAGCATACTTGATTGCGGAAAGTGAGTCAACAACGTGTGAGAAACCGGCAATACCTGTAGCGAATGTTCTGCGTACATCTGTGTCTATAAGAGCCATTTCCGCAGCTTCATAATAGTACTTATCGTGCATATAGTGTATAACATTTAATGTGCGGACATAAACTTTTGCAAGCCAATCCATCATTTTTTCATACTTTCTGATAACCTCGTCATAATCAAGGTATTCGGAAGTAATCGGAGTGTATTCGGGACCTACCTGTACCTTTGTCTTTGCATCAACGCCGCCGTTGATTGCGTAAAGGAGGCATTTTGCAAGGTTTGCTCTTGCACCGAAGAACTGCATTTCCTTACCTGTCTGTGTTGCGGATACGCAGCAGCAGATAGCGTAGTCGTCACCCCATACCGGACGCATAACGTCGTCGCTCTCGTACTGGATTGAGCTTGTACGTATTGAAATTGCAGCAGCATAACGCTTGAATGTTTCGGGCAATCTCGATGAATACAGAACCGTAAGGTTAGGCTCCGGTGAGGGTCCCATGTTTTCAAGTGTGTGGAGGAAACGGAAGTCTGTCTTTGTTACCATTGATCTGCCGTCAACGCCTGCACCGCCGACATTTAATGTTGCCCATACCGGGTCACCGGAGAACAGCTCATTGTACGAAGGAATACGTGCAAACTTAACCATTCTGAACTTCATAACCATATGGTCAACAAGCTCCTGAGCCTCTTTTTCGGTAAGAACGCCGTTGTCGATATCACGCTTAAAGTATATATCAAGGAAAGTTGAAACTCTGCCTACGCTCATTGCAGCACCGTTTTGTGTTTTGATTGCGGCAAGATAACCGAAATAAAGCCACTGGCATGCTTCTTTAGCGTTTTTAGCCGGAACTGAAATATCAAATCCGTAGGACTGAGCCATTTCCTTCATTTCCTTCAGCGCATTTATCTGCATTGTAATTTCTTCACGCTGACGGATTTCTTCTTCAAACATCGACTCGCTCTGGCAGTTTGCAAAGTCAATTTTCTTTTTCTCTATAAGGTAGTCGATACCGTAAAGAGCAACACGTCTGTAGTCGCCGACAATTCTGCCTCTGCCGTAGGTATCCGGCAGACCAGTGATGATTTTGTTGTGTCTTGCCTTCTTCATTTCGGGGGTATATGCATCAAATACGCCCTGGTTGTGAGTGCGGCTGTACTCTGTAAAAATCTTGTGCAGCTGCGGATCGGGAGTGTATCCGTAGGTTTCGCAAGCCTGCTCAGCCATCTTTATGCCGCCGAAAGGCATGAATGCCCTCTTAAGCGGTTTGTCCGTCTGCAAGCCGACAATCTTTTCCATGTCCTTTGTATCTTCGCCGATGTAACCGGGATTATGTGATGTGAGTGTAGACACGATATGTGTGTCCATGTCGAGAACTCCGCCTTTAGCGCGCTCCTCCTTCTGCAATTCTTGGAGCTTGCCCCAGAGCTTATTGGTGTTGTCTGTGGGTCCTGCAAGGAATTTTTCATCGCCGTCATAGGGTTTGTAGTTTTTCTGAATAAACTCTCTGACATTGATTTCTTCTTTCCAGATACGACCGTCAAAGCCGTTCCACTGTTCGTAATTTGTCATTTGTCTTTTCCCCTTTCTCACTTTTCTATGGTTACATTCTAACACAAAAAAATCAATATGGAAATATCCAATTCGGAATACCGTTATTCCATTTTGATATATGATGATATATACTATCTCTTCAATTCATCAATCTGCCTTTTAACCATTCTCACAAAAAGCTTTTCGCGCGAATTAAGCTTATAGCCTTTTCTGCGGACAATGACGTCCTTGTAGCTGTTGTCCGCGATGTCGCAATCCTTCTGCACAAGCGGCATGGTGTTTAAAAGGCTCGGCGGCGTCGGCGATGTCCACATGTATGTGGTATGCACATTTCGCAGCAGCTCAAACTGGCTCTCGCGCTCATAAACGGCAATCTCCTTTTTGGAGTCGTCCGCCTGCATAATCTCACGTGCGGTCGATGCCGGTATGGTGGGTATAGTGAGGTAGCCGTGCGTTATTTCGATGAAATCCTCCAGGTCGGCACAGGTGATGTTCTTTTCCATGGCGAGCGGATGATGCACCGACATGATGACCCTGTAAGCAAATTCCCACAGCGGCTCAATCTCAAGCTCCTTTTCCTCAAGGAACTGCAGAAAATACTTTTCATATTTTGTCTGATATCTTATAATTGCAATATTATTGTCGTTGTTTGTGACATTATTTATCGCGGTGAGAGAATTTGTCTCGTGATAATCCACCCGTATGCTGTCATCATCGGATATCTCCGAAATAAACTCAATGAATGCCTGCGCCACATAGCACGCCATCGGCACAGACACACTGAACCGGTTGACGCCGGCGTCTCCGCCCTTGTACATATTCTCCACTTCCTCTATCTGCGACACGATGTTTGAAGCATAAACAAGGAATTCCGCGCCGTTCTTGGTGGGCACAACTCCCTTGGAGGTGCGGTTGAATATGGTTATGCCGATGTTCTCCTCAAGCTCCTTTATGGATTTGCTCAGATGCGGCTGATTGAGGTAGAGATTCTGTGCCGCCTGTGATATGGAGCCGGTTTTCTCTACTTCGAGGGCGTATTTCAGGTGCTGTACATTCATTTTCGTTACTTCCTTTTACCTATAATTTAATCAGTGACACGCTGATTTCGCCGTCAATCACATCCACGCTGACGGTCGAATGCTCGGGAATGTCGTCGCCGAGCAGAATGTTCGATATCGAATCCTCTATACTCGTTTGAATCTCGCGGCGTATGGGTCTTGCACCCATTCGCGGATTGTAGCCTTTATCTATAAGCTTCTCCTTGGCGGCGTCGGATATGCGCCAGCCGATACCCATCTGAGAAAGCTCGGACACAACATCGCCAAGCATGAGGTCTGCTATTCTGAGCAGCTGCTCACGGGTGAGCGGCTCAAACTCTATCACCTCGTCCACACGATTGAGAAATTCGGGGCGGAACAGTTCCTTAAGCGCCGCGTCAATACGTGCGCTCATGCCGCCGTCGGTGTTCATGAAGCCGAAGCCGGACGATGACGCAACGCTTGTGCCGGCATTTGAGGTCATTATGATAATCGTGTTTTCAAAATTAACCACTCTGCCCTGAGAATCCGTAATTCTGCCGTCATCAAGAATTTGCAGCAGAATGTTGAACACATCGGCGTGTGCTTTTTCTATCTCGTCAAGCAGAATGACAGAATACGGTCTTCTGCGCACCTTCTCGGTGAGCTGTCCGGCGTCGTCGTAGCCGACATATCCCGGAGGCATTCCGATGAGCTTTGACACGGTATGCTTTTCCATATATTCGCTCATGTCAGCGCGAATCAGTGCGCTCTCGTCGTCAAACAGGCTCTCGGCAAGTGACTTGACAAGCTCTGTCTTTCCCACGCCCGTGGGGCCGACAAAGATAAACGACACAGGGCGCTTTTTGCTCATTTTAAGCGCGCGGTTGCGGCGAACCGCCCTCGCCACGCTCGACACAGCCCTGTCCTGACCGACAATGCGCCTGTGCAGCCTCTCCTCAAGGTTAAGCAGCTTGCTCTTGTCAGTCTCGGTGATATTCTTAACTGGGATTCCCGTCCACAGCTCTATCACGCGCGCCGCGTCGTCAACGGTAACTCTTGTGCTGCGCTGCATGGCACGCAGATTTTTCAACTCCTCCTCACAGCGGCATTTGTCCGCCTTTGCCTCGGCAAGCTGCTCATAGGGCGGCTCGCCCTCGTCCCCCTCAAGAGTCGCGAGGTGCATATTCACAGCCTCCAGAGTCTTTTTTACATTAAGAATTTTTGCGGAATACGGCGATTCCATATTAAGGCGCGACGCCGCCTCGTCTATCACATCAATAGATTTGTCGGGCTGGAATCTGTCGTGGATATACTTATCCGCAAGCACAACAGCCTCGCGAATGACAAAATCGTCTATTGTGACATTATGGAAATTCTCGTAATACTCCTTCAAGCCGCGCAGAATCTCTATGGTCTCCTCAGTGCTCGGTTCATCTATAATAACCGGCTGGAATCTGCGCTCCAGTGCGGCGTCTTTTTCTATATACTTTCTGTATTCGTCAAGCGTGGTGGCGCCGATAACCTGGATGTCGCCCTTAGAGAGCGCCGGTTTGAGGATGTTTGCGGCATTCATTGCGCCGTCTGCGTCTCCTGCGCTGACGATTGAGTGAATCTCGTCTATCACGAGAATTACATTGCCGCGCTTAGCCTCCTCAACGATATTTTTCAGTCTGCTTTCAAACTGACCGCGGTACTGAGTGCCGGCAACCACATTAGCCAAATCAAGCAGATATACCTTCGCTCCGCAGAGCTTCTCGGGTGCCTTGCCCTCGGCAATGCGCTGAGCTATGCCGTCGGCAATTGCCGTCTTGCCGACGCCCGGCGCACCGAGGAGCACAGGGTTGTTCTTCGACCTCCTGTTGAGTATCTGCATTGCGCGCTCAATCTCTCTTTCTCTGCCGATTACGCGGTCAAGCAGCCCCTCGCGTGCCTGCGCGGTCAGGTTGATGCCAAAGGTATCGAGTGCGCCTTTTTTCTTTTTTCTCTTGGGCGCACCGCCGAATATATTCCCTATCGGCTCGCCTTTG
>CAJLYL010000090.1 GCA_905210855.1 uncultured Clostridia bacterium | reverse complement strand
ATGTGTATTATATTTTTTCAAACCGATAGCAGCCGCAGGTATGCGTGTGTTTGAAAAAATATAATACACATCACCAAGCCGGAGCACAAACATCCTTAAAAACATTTTTTCGACTTTTTTTGATTTTTTTCAAAAAAGTGTTGACAAATGATTTCGGATGTGCTACAATAACAACATCAAAAGCGACAAGGACGCCGCAGACAACAGGACAGTTGTCTGCGGCTTTTGTCTTTGAAGGGCAATTTAATATCTGCATATTAAACGACAAGGACGTCGTTGCAGGGGTAATTTCCACCTTTATCCCTGCGGCATCCTTGTCGTTTTTTTATTTTTCTTGAAGGAGTCGATGAAAAATGAGTACAGTAACGAAAGAATTTGGAACATTGGTATTTAATGACGCGGTTATGCAGGAAAGACTGCCGAAAGAAACCTACAAGCTGCTTCAGAAAACCATGAAAGACGGCAAGCACCTCGACCTGAGCGTGGCAAACGTTGTTGCAAACGCCATGAAGGACTGGGCAATAGAAAAGGGTGCGACGCATTTTACACATTGGTTCCAGCCGATGACCGGAATCACGGCGGAAAAACACGACAGCTTCATCTCGCCAAAGGCTGACGGCAAGGTGATAATGGAATTCTCGGGCAAGGAGCTTATCCAGGGCGAGCCCGACGCGTCATCTTTCCCGTCCGGCGGACTCAGAGCCACATTTGAGGCAAGAGGCTACACCGCATGGGACGCAACATCATATGCATTCATCAAGGACGGCGTGCTCTGCATACCAACGGTATTCTGCTCATACGGCGGCGAGGCGCTCGACCAGAAAACAGCTTTGCTCCGCTCTATGGAGGCAATCAACAAACAGGCACTCAGAGTGCTCAAGCTCTTTGGCAATGATGATGTAAAATCCGTCAAGACAACGGTCGGGCCGGAGCAGGAATATTTCCTTATAGACAAAGCGCACTACGACGCAAGAAAAGACCTTATATATACGGGCAGAACGCTCTTCGGTTCACGCTCGCCGAAAGGACAGGAACTGGACGACCACTATTTCGGAGTTATCAAGCCGAGGGTTGCGGCGTTTATGAAAGAGCTTAACGACGAGCTGTGGAAACTCGGTATCCTGGCAAAGACGGAGCACAACGAGGTTGCACCGGCACAGCACGAGCTTGCGCCGATATTCTCTACAACCAACATTGCGGCAGACCACAATCAGCTGACAATGGAGCTTATGCAGAAAGTTGCCAAGAAACACGGCATGGTTTGCCTGCTTCACGAAAAACCGTTTGCCGGAGTAAACGGCAGCGGCAAACACAACAACTGGTCAATATCCACCGACACGGGCGCAAACCTGCTTGAACCGGGCGAGACACCGTATGAAAACGCACAGTTCCTCATTTTCCTGTGCGCGGTAATAAAGGCGGTTGACGAATATCAGGATCTGCTCCGCATATCCGTTGCAAGCGCAGGAAACGACCACAGACTGGGCGCAAACGAGGCGCCTCCGGCAATTGTGTCTATGTTCCTCGGTTCGGATCTCAGCGAGATTCTCGAGGCAATCGTCAAAGATGAGGCTTACGGCGGCAAGGAAAAAGAGCTTATGAGAATAGGTGTGCACACACTGCCCAAGTTCCCCAAGGACACCACAGACCGCAACAGGACTTCGCCGTTTGCGTTCACGGGAAATAAATTTGAGTTCCGTATGCTCGGCTCGGCATCGTCAATCTCCTGCTGCAACACGGTGCTTAACACAGCGGTTGCGGAAGAGCTCAAGCAGTTTGCAGACAAACTGGAGACGGCCGGCGACTTTGAACAGGAGCTGCATGACCTCATCAAAGAGACAATTAAGGATCACAAGAGAATCATATTCAACGGCGACGGCTACGATGAATCGTGGGTAAAAGAGGCTGAAAAGAGAGGTCTGCTCAACCTCAAGACAACGCCGGACGCACTGGCACATCTGCTTGACAAGAAGAATGTGGAGCTGTTTGAATCGCACAAGGTATACAGCCCGACAGAGCTTGAGGCAAGATACGAGGTGCTCTATGAGAACTACTGCAAGATAGTAAACATAGAGGCGCTGACGATGCTCGACATGGCGCGCAAGGACATTCTGCCGGCAATGAGCGGATATACAAAGAAGCTTGCGGACTCCATAGTATGCAAATCGTCCGTTGCACCCGACATAGACTGCTCCTACGAGAGAGAGTGCATAAAGAAGATAAGCTCCATGATGGGCGCGGCATACAAAGATGTGAAACAGCTTGAGGAAGACTTGCTCGGAGCTAAGTCCGAGGGAGACGCAAAAGAGCTTGGTTTTTACTACAAGGACAAGATAATTCCCGACATGACGGCGCTCAGAATTGCCGTTGACGGGATGGAGACAATAGCCTCCAAGAAGGATTGGCCTTATCCCTCATACGGAGAAATGCTCTTCGGTGTGAGATAATATTTTGAAAGAGAGAAAAAGAGAGAGGGGTTTTAATTATGGAATTCAGTTCGGTAAACACTATCTGGGTGCTGCTGGGCGCAGCACTGGTATTCTTCATGCAGGCGGGATTCTCGCTCTGCGAGGCAGGTTTTACAAGAGCGAAAAACACAGGTAATATTCTTATGAAAAACCTTATGGACTTTTGTATAGGTACGCCTTGCTTTTGGCTTTTCGGTTTCGGCATAATGTTCGGAGCCGGCACGGGTCTTTTCGGATGGATTGACCCGCTGATGATGAAAGATTATGCACACGCACTGCCGGACGGCGTGCCGATGTGGGCATACGCAATCTTTCAGACAGTATTCTGCGCAACATCGGCTACCATAGTTTCCGGTGCCATGGCAGAGAGAACAAAATTCAGCGCATATTGCATATATTCAGCTTGTATTTCACTTTTCATCTACCCGATTTCCGGTCACTGGATTTGGGGCGGCGGCTGGCTTGCACAGCTCGGTTTCCACGATTTTGCCGGTTCCACGGCGGTACATATGGTCGGCGGCGTGTGCGCCTGCATAGGTGCGGCTATCCTCGGACCGCGTATCGGCAAGTATGACAAGGACGGCAAGCCGAAAGCAATCCTCGGTCACAATGTAACAGCGGCTGCGCTCGGCGTATTCATCCTTTGGTTCTGCTGGTTCGGATTCAACGGCGCTTCAACCGTCGGCATGGATTCCGACGCTCAGGTATCAAGAGCCGGACTCATCTTCTTCAACACAAACCTCGCTGCGGCGGTTGCCTGCTGCACAACGCTTATCTTCACATGGATTCGCTACGGCAAGCCTGATGTATCTATGACATACAACGCTGCTCTTGCAGGTCTTGTAGGCATCACGGCAGGCTGCGATACCGTCAGCCCCCTGGGCGCGGCTATCATGGGTGTTATCTTCGGTCTCGTAATCGTGCTTTCGGTAGAATTCTTTGATAAGGTAGCTAAGATAGATGACCCTGTCGGTGCTATCTCTGTACACGGCGTATGCGGCTCGGTCGGCACAATCCTGCTCGGATTGTTCTCAACAGGCGGTGTGCCCGAGGCTGACGGAACTCTGCCGGTTATGAAAGGCTTGTTCTACGGCGGCGGATTCACCTTTCTGGGTGTACAGCTGCTCGGCGTCATCACGGTAATTGCATATGTAGGAATAGTTATAACAATTGTATTCCAGATAATCAAACACACAATCGGTCTCCGCGCAAGCGCCGAGGACGAAATCACAGGTCTTGACATCTCCGAGCACGGCTTGCTCACAGCTTATGCAGGCATAGCAATGGAGCCTGACACAACTGCCGCGGACTACTACGAAGCACTCGGCGATGTGCCGGTATCAAAGGCAGTCAAGGTAGAAACAGCAGCTCCGGTTGTCAAGGAAGTAAAAGAAGTAAAGACAGGCGCAGAAAAGTTCACCAAGGTTGAAATAGTCTGCAAGGAAGCAAGATTTGAAAGACTCAAAAACGCTATGATGGACATCGGCATCACGGGTATGACGGTATCTCACGTAATGGGCTGCGGCATACAGAAGGGCAAGCCGGAGTATTACAGAGGCGTGCCGGTTGAAGCGACGCTTTTGCCCAAGGTACAGGTAGACATCGTGGTAAGTCAGGTTCCCGTAAGGGATGTCATAGAGACAGCCAAGAAAGCGCTTTACACAGGTCACATCGGCGACGGCAAGATATTTGTATACGATGTGGAGAATGTAGTTAAGGTAAGAACAGGCGAAGAGGGATATGACGCCCTTCAGGATGTTGAATAATCAGAAAGAGGAGTAAGCATATGTGTTCAATTATGGGCTGTTTCGGCAGCAAGATAACAAAGGAAGAGTTCATGACGGGTTTTGACAAAACCATATCGAGAGGCCCCGATATGTCGAGGATGATTAATCTGCCCGACAACAATTACATGGGATTTCACAGACTTTCGATAATGGGTCTTGAGGAGAGCGGTATGCAGCCGTTCTCCCTGGGCAGCCGAAATTTGGTCTGCAACGGCGAGATATACGGCTTTCGCCCTCTCAAAGAGGAACTCATAAACAAAGGTTATCGTTTTGTCAGCGGCTCGGATTGCGAAATATTGCTTCCGCTCTACAATGAATACGGGACGGATATGTTTGAGAAACTCGACGCGGAGTTTGCACTCATCATATACGACGGCGACGCAGGCTCCTGCATCGCCGCCCGCGATCCCATAGGCATAAGACCGCTGTACTACGGCTACACCGCAGACGGCGGCATTGTGTTTGCCAGCGAACCGAAAAATCTCGTCACGATATGTGACGGCATCAAGCCCTTTCCGCCCGGGCACTACTACAAGGACGGAGAGTTTGTCTGCTACTGCGACATTGCCGCGGTAGACAAGGTTTGCACGGACGATGTGGAGACAGCCTGCGCAAACATCAGGGAAAAGCTGCTTTGCGGCATCAAAAAGAGACTGGACGCAGACGCGCCCGTCGGATTCTTGCTATCGGGCGGACTCGACTCCTCGCTCGTGTGCTCCGTTGCCGCAAGACTGTCCGACAAGCCGATAAAGACATTTGCCATAGGCATGGATATCGACGCGATAGACCTCAAATATGCCCGCGAGGTTGCCGATTACATCGGCGCAGACCACACAGAGGTCATCATATCGAGAGACGACGTTATTGCGGCGCTGCCGGACGTTGTGGCGCTGCTCGGCACATACGACATCACCACCATCCGCGCGTCCATTGGAATGTATCTTGTGTGCAAGTACATCCACGAGAACACCGACCTGAGGGTTATCCTCACGGGGGAGATATCGGACGAGATTTTCGGTTACAAATACACTGATTTTGCCCCGAATGCCGCGGAATTCCAGACAGAGGCGCAAAAGAGGGTGAGGGAGCTGCATATGTACGATGTGCTCCGCGCCGACAGGTGTATATCGGTAAACTCGCTTGAGGCGAGGGTGCCCTTCGGCGATCTGGACTTTGTACATTATGTAATGAGTCTTGACCCCGAGATAAAGATGAACAAATACGGCAAGGGAAAATATCTGCTGCGCCACGCTTTTGAGGGCGACTGGCTGCCGCAGGACATCCTCATGAGGGAAAAGGCTGCATTCAGCGACGCCGTGGGTCACTCCATGGTGGACGATCTGAAGGAATATGCGGCGCAAAAATATACCGACGGGGATTTTGAAACGCTCAGCGCTAAATACACATTTGCCAAGCCGTTTACGAAAGAATCGTTGCTTTACAGAGAGCTTTTTGAAAAATTCTATCCGGGTCAGGCGCACATGATAAAAGATTTCTGGATGCCGAACAAATCGTGGGAGGGGTGCGATGTGGACGATCCGTCCGCGAGAATCCTCTCCAACTACGGTGACAGCGGTAAATAGGATTGTGTATCGGCTCGGT
>CAJLYL010000089.1 GCA_905210855.1 uncultured Clostridia bacterium | reverse complement strand
CGGCTGCTATCGGTTTTCAAAATATAATACACACCCTCTCGCCTTGCGCTGAATTCGTATTTGGCGGCAATTTTATTCTGCCGTCGTTTTTTTGTTCAAAATTCCCCGAAAAAATATTTACTTTTTCGCCCTATTGTGATAAAATATAATGTAGCAAACTATGGGGAGATAATCATGGAACAAAGGAACAAAAATGTTTCACCCGAAGAAACAGAAAGACAAAAATCAATCATACATTCCGTGCATGAGGCAATCCGCCGCGGCGGCAAACCAAAAAAAGCCTTTGTGGAGACATACGGCTGTCAGCAGAATGTGAGCGACTCCGAGATGCTCACGGGAATGATAAAAGAAATGGGCTACGAAATGACGGACAGCCGCGAGGAGGCTGACCTGATTATATACAACACCTGCGCCGTGAGGGAGAACGCCGAGCTTAAGGTTTTCGGCAATCTGGGCGCGCTCAAGCACCTCAAGGCAAAGCGCCCCGAGCTGATTGTGGGCGTTTGCGGCTGCATGATGCAGCAAAAGGATATTCAGGAGCAGATAAGGCGCAAATACAAGCACGTCGGTCTGGTGTTCGGCACACATTCGCTGTACCGTTTTCCCGAGCTTTTGCAGCAGGCGCTGCTCGACGGAACGCGCGTTTTTGACATATGCGACGAAGGCACCATAGCCGAGGATATGCCCGTGGCGCGCAGCGGCGGCCCGAGCGAATGGGTATCGGTGATGTATGGCTGCAACAATTTTTGCACATACTGCATAGTGCCCTATGTGCGCGGCAGGGAGCGCAGCCGTGACAAGGCAAAAATCCTCGAAGAGGTGCGCGCCCTTGCGAAGGACGGCTGCAAGGAGATAACTCTGCTGGGGCAGAACGTCAATTCATACGGAAACGACCTTGACGGGGACATAGATTTTGCGGATTTGCTCCGCATGGTGCATGAGGTTGACGGCATAGAGCGCATAAGATTTATGACGAGCCACCCCAAGGACATCAGTGACAGGCTGATTGACGCGATGGCGGAGCTGCCCAAGGTGTGCAAGCAGCTGCATCTGCCGGTGCAGGCAGGCAACAACGAGGTGCTGCGCCGCATGAACCGCCGCTACACGCGCGAGCAGTATCTGGAGAAGATAGCGAAAATCAAGGCGAAGATGCCCGGCATCACGCTCACATCGGATATAATAGTCGGTTTCCCGGGGGAGACAAACGAGCAGTTCGAGGACACACTGGATATGTTAAGGCAAGTTCGTTACGACTCGGTATTTTCGTTTATATATTCGCGCCGTCCGGGCACTCCGGCGGCAAAGATGGACGACATCATCACTCCCGAGGAGAAGAAAATCAACTTCAACAGGCTGCTGGAGGTGCAGGACAAGATATCGCGCGAGATTAACGACAGCTATGTGGGCAGAGAGCTCACGGTGCTTGCCGAGGGGCCGAGCAAAACAAACGCGGCTGTGCTCACGGGGCGCACCGAGGGCGGCAAGACGGTGAATTTCGGCGGAGACGCTGCGCTTATCGGAAACTTTGTCAGGGTAAAAATCACCGAGGCGCGCACGTGGTCGCTGATTGGAGAAATTATAAAATAAAGTTTACGGAGATTTATATATGAACAGAGACGAAATACTCACCAAAGCAAGGGAACTCGGCATGATGATTGCCGAATGCGAGGAATTTAAAAAATCAAAAGAGGCGGAGGATGCTTACCTCGCCGACGAGACGGCGCAGAAGATGATGAACGACTACAACGCGAGGTGTGCGCAGCTGTCGGAGAAAGCAGCCAAACCCGACCTCACCAAGGAAGAGTACGACAAGCTGCAAATGGACGCGCAGGCGGAGTTTATCAAGCTGTGCACAAACGGCAAGGTAAACGCCTATCTTGAGGCGAACAGAGAATTTTCCGCACTGATAAATCAGGTAAACGGAATCATAGTTCATTTTGTCAAGGGTGACGACGCGCAGAGCGGCTGCTCGGGCAGCTGTTCGTCATGCAGGGGTTGTCACTGAGGCATCTGCCTGCGGCAGATGAAATGAATTGCACCCTACGGGTGCATTATACAGAAGAAAACACACGAAAGAGGCGAGCAAATGGATACAGCGGTCACACCGATGATGCGGCAATATCTGCAAATAAAAGAAGAATACAGCGATTGTATCCTGTTTTTCAGACTGGGCGATTTTTACGAAATGTTCTTTGACGACGCGCTCACGGCGTCAAGGGTTCTCGAGATTACCCTCACGGGCAAGGATTGCGGCATGAAGGAGCGCGCGCCCATGTGCGGAGTGCCTTTTCACAGCGTTGAGGGCTACATAGCCAAGCTGGTGAAAAACGGCTACAAGGTTGCCATCTGCGAGCAGGTGGAGGACCCCAAGGCGGCAAAGGGCATTGTGAAGAGAGACGTTATCCGCGTGATTACCCCCGGTACTGCAAACATAGATTCCGTGCTGACGGACGCGGACAACAATTTTCTCGCGTGCGTATATATAGATGATGACGGCTGCGGAATGTCGTTTGCGGATGTGTCAACGGGCGAGCTGATAACCACCCAGATAGAGGGCGAGGTGTACGAAACCGCCGTCATGAGCACCCTTGCCTGCTTTCAGCCTGCCGAGATTGCCATAAGCCCCGGCGGAGCAAAGTATTCCAAAATGTTCTCCGAGCTTGACAAACGTTTTCATTTTTACAGCGAATATCTTCAGAGAGAATATTTTGAACACGATACCTGTGTAAAGACAGTCTGCGAAAAATTCGGCTGGCAGTCGCTCTCCGGCACACCGCTGGATGGCAGGGAGCTTGCGCTTAAGTCTCTCGGGGCGATACTGGAGTATCTCAGGGAGACCCAAAAGACGGATTTGTCGCATATGTCGGCAGTGAAATACTACAAGACAAACGAATATATGGATATAGACGTCAGCTCGCGGCGCAACCTGGAGCTGACCGAGACCATGCGCGACAAGGCGAAAAAAGGTTCGCTCTTCGGCATACTCGACAGAACCAAGACAGCTATGGGCACTCGCCGCATGAAAACATGGATAGACCGTCCGCTCGTCAACTCCAAGCTCATCAATATGCGGCTTGAATCCGTTGCAGAGCTGACGGAGAAATACGAACTGCGCGAGGCGTTTATTGAGGCGCTCAAGGGAGTAAACGACATTGAGCGCATAATCAGCAAGGTGTCCTACGGCACCTGCAACGCGCGCGACCTTGTTTCGCTGCGAGCAAGCATTGACGCTCTTCCGCAGATTGCCGCGGCACTGTCACAGTGCGAAAGTCAGCTGCTGTCATCGCTCTCGGGCGAATTTGACACGCTGCGCGACCTGTGTACACTGCTGCACGACGCCATAGCGGACGAACCGCCGCTCACCGTGCGCGAGGGCGGCATGATAAAGGACGGCTTCGACAAGGAGCTTGACAGACTGCGCGACATTGCCGGTCACGGCGCGGAGAAAATCGCCGAGGTGGAGGCGCGCGAAAAAGAGGCAACGCAGATAAAGAACATGAAGGTCTCGTACAACAAAGTTTTCGGATATTACATAGAGGTGTCCAAATCGCAGATTGACAAAGTGCCCGACAGCTATGTGCGCAAGCAAACCCTTGTCAACTGCGAGCGCTACATAACCCAGGAGTTAAAGGAGCTTGAAAACGCCATTCTCGGTGCGCGCGAGCGCATAAACGACCTGGAATATGAGGATTTTATGTATGTGCGCGGCGAGCTTAACAAAAACCTGAAACGCCTGCAAAAATGCGCCACTCTGGTGTCCGTTGCCGATGTGCTCTGCTCGCTTGCCGCAGTTGCGGAGGAGAACGGCTATGTCAAGCCGACGGTGGACGATTCCGATGTGATAGACATCAGGGACGGCAGACACCCCATAGTGGAAAAATATCTTACGGATTCGCTCTTTGTGCCGAATGATACCTATCTCGACACGGGCGACAGCCGATTTTCGATAATAACGGGGCCGAATATGGCAGGAAAATCTACATATATGCGGCAGACTGCGCTCATTGTGCTTATGGCGCAGATAGGCTCTTTTGTGCCGGCTTCCGCTTGCCGTGTGGGCATTGTGGACAAGATATTCACGCGCGTGGGCGCGTCGGACGACCTCGCCTCCGGTCAGAGCACCTTTATGGTGGAGATGAGCGAGGTGGCGAACATTCTGCGCGGAGCAACCAAAAACAGCCTGCTCATCCTCGATGAGATAGGCAGAGGAACAAGCACCTTTGACGGGCTTTCCATTGCCTGGTCGGTGGTGGAATACATCAGCTCAAAAATCGGCGCAAAGTCGCTGTTCTCAACTCACTATCACGAGCTGACACAGCTTGAGGACAAGCTGGACGGCGTGAAGAATTATTCCGTTGCCGTCAGAAAAAAAGGCGAGGGGATAACCTTTCTGCGCAAGATTGTGCGCGGAGGCACTGACGACAGCTTCGGCATAGAGGTGGCGTATCTTGCGAATGTGCCGCACGATGTCATAACCCGTGCCAGGGAGATTCTGACAGCCATCGAATCCGAGCCGAGCGCCGAGGTGAGCGTATCGGGCATAGAGGACGGCATCGCCGCGAAAAAGGCGGCGTCGGAGAGCGAAACTCCGCTTGCCGACCGCATCAGACGGCTTGAGCTGTCTGCAATGACGCCTATTGAGGCGCTGAATGAATTATATCAACTGCAAAAAGAGGTAAATAAGGAATGATTAATGTACTGCCGCCGGAAATAGCCAATATGATAGCCGCAGGAGAGGTCGTGGAAAGACCTGCTTCTGTGGTTAAGGAGCTTGCGGAAAATTCCGTGGACGCCGGCAGCACAAGCATCACCATAGAGATAAAGCGCGGCGGCATGACCTTCATCCGCGTGTGCGACAACGGCTGCGGCATAGCCGCGGACGAGGCGGAGCGCGCATTTCTGCGCCACGCCACAAGCAAGATTAAAACGGCGGATGACCTCAACTCCATATATACCCTCGGCTTCCGCGGCGAGGCGCTTGCAAGCATTGCAGCCGTGTCGCGCACCGAGGTTTTCACCAAGACGGCGCAGAGTCGCTACGGCTATTCCGTCACGGTGGAGGGCGGCGAGATAACCGAGAGCGACGTCTCCGGCTGCCCCGACGGCACCACCTTCATAGTGCGCGACCTGTTTTTCAACACTCCGGCAAGGATGAAGTTCTTAAAGAGCGACGCCGCCGAGACGGGCTATGTGACCGACGTTGTAAACAAGCTTGTGCTTGCGCACCCCGAGATTGCCGTCAAGTTCATCAACAACGGCAAAACAGTGCTGCAATCAAACGGCAGCGGCAAGCTGATAGACGCCATATACACCGTGTTCGGCAAGGATTATGCGCGCAATATGCGCGAGGTGAAGTTTGCCGACGAGGGCATAGAGGTCAGCGGCTACATAGGCAATGCCTCAATAGCGCGCAAGGACAGGCGGCACCAGATATTTTATATCAACGGCAGAAGCATCTCCAGCAAGCTGATGTCTGCCGCGGTGAGCGAGGCATACCGCACCGCTCTTATGACGGGCAGATTCCCCGTTGTGGTGCTGAACACGCATCTCGGCGCAGGCTTTGTGGATGTGAATGTACATCCGACAAAGATGGAGGTGCGCTTCTCCGACGACAAAAAGATTTATTCGGCGGTGTACTGGGCGATAAAAAACACCCTGTCCGAGAGCAAATATGTGCCCGAGGTGACCGTGAACGCCGAGCCGCAGAGGATTATGAAAGCGCCGGCATACGATACGCCCCTGCGCGAGGAGCGCAAGGAGATAAATATGCTGCGCGACAGCTACATAAAGGCAAACATTGACCGCGCGCAAGGGGCGGAAAAGCCGCAAAGCGCGGAGAACACACGGACGGCGGAGACGGAGCGAAAAAACGCGCCTGCCGCGGAGATT
>CAJLYL010000088.1 GCA_905210855.1 uncultured Clostridia bacterium | reverse complement strand
ATACCGTTTTGGGGGTCTCGTAAAGACTTTACACAAAATCCGGGGTTGACTTTTTTGTGAGGTACATATTTATTCAAAGCCCCGATGCTATAATTGCTATTGCAGCGCTGACTATATCACGTCCGCTGTACGCCGGACGATATTTTTTCTTTATTTCGTCTATGACATAATCGTTAAGACCAATCCTGCCGAATGAGAAAAATCCGTAGCCGTAGCTTTTGTCTCTGCCTCTGCCGCCGCTCAAATCCTCGGTGTATATATTAAGCAGGAGACGAATCTCATCGGGCGTGAGGCGTCTGCCGTAACGAAGCATACCCTTTCCGTGAAGAATTGCCACCGCACCGGTGATTATGGGAGCAGCCATCGAGGTGCCGCTGAGCAGAGCAAATCCGCCGTTGAGATATGTGGAATATATATTTATTCCGGCGGCGCATATTTCCGCCGAGCTGCCCTTTGAGCTGAAATCGGCAATGTTCTTGTTGATGTCAACAGCAGATACCGCCACGGTCTCCCTGAATTTTGCAGGGTAACCTATGGTGTTTTCGCCTTGCTCGCCCTCGTTGCCGGCGGCGCAGATTACACTCGCTCCGCTTGCATACAGCTTGTGAATCAGCTCTGTGTATGCCCTGCCGCCGGCAGCAGATGAAAAAGACATATTTACAACATCAACATTTTTATCAATCATCCATAGGATAGCTTTTTCAATCGCCTCAAAATTGCTTGTTCCCTCCGAATCGAAAGCCTTGGCAATATATAAATCCGCCTTCGGCGCAACCCCGACGACTCCCCTGCCGTTTTTTTCGGCGGCTACAATGCCGGATATGTGAGTGCCGTGACCGTTTTCGTCCTCAATATTATCCGAAGAACCGCCGGCACAGGTGTTTATGCCGTCTTTTATGCGATTTTTCAGCTCAAAATGGTCGCTGTCTATTCCGGTGTCGATTATGCCGACCTTGATTCCCTCGCCCATGGTCTCGCCCCATTCGAGCGGAGCGCCGACCATGCGGACGCCGTAGTCTATCACCTCTCGGGATGGGTCATAATTTGTCTGCAAGAGTTTGTAGTCATTAATCCTGAAGTTCATTAAAATCCACCTCAGTTTATTATATGACTGAACTCCCGCGATTGTTAGAAAATCGATTTTTGCGTGTCTGCCCGCGCAACGACAGGTGTGAGTCGCATTTGCCTATGCATTATACTCAGGGCTGAACTGATGAAAAGCCTCCTGCTCCACCATTGTCGAATTGTATTTTTCCAAAATTCTCTCCGAAAGCAGCTCGCGCATTTCAATGTTTATAGGGTGCGCAATGTCCTTAAACTCGTTGTCGGGGGTTTTTCGGCTCGGCATCGCAATAAACAGCTTGTCCTGCCCCTCAATAATTTTTATGTCGTGTACAACAAAGCAGTTGTCAAAAGTAACCGAAACAACAGCCTTCATTTTTGCGTCCTGCGACATCTGTCTGATTCTTATATCAGTGATTTCCATAGTGTTACCTCCGTTTGCTATTATTAAAGCAGGCAGACGGCTCTCAAGTGCTCCTTGCCTTTCGGCAGGCTTGTTTCCCGTCTGTCTAAGCATTTGACACATATATTTTGCCTGCTTTCACATAATTTATTCGTCAATTGTGTTGTGATACAATTGATGAGTGACAAAAAAATAAGAAAATGAACTCCAAATATGATATAATGTTTTGCGTCCAAACAAAATCATTAATCAAAGGAGTCATTTTCTTATGAATATTCTAACATCAAATGCCCACTTTCGTCAACGTGTAATCAAAAAAAGTTACAAAGTAGGGGTGACAGAGGCGTCAAAATACTACCGCATCAGCAGAAACGTCATATATGAATGGCGTGCAAAATACGACGGAAAGAGCCGGAAAAGCCTTTTAGACACTCTCCACACTGTCAAAACTGCTTATGAAGTTGTTTAGGTCATAGATGCTGATTACCGGCTTGCCGTCAATTTTGTAATACGACGGGTGAGAAAAATATTTTTCTATCCAGCGGCGGCAGATTACCTTCCACTGTCTCTCGTCAACCCTGCCTTTCCATATAACCGCGTCGTTTTTGTCGGAATTTCGTATATCCCATGTGTAGTTGACATTGTGGTTTGCCCACATAAGATAAAATTTCACCCTGTCGTTGTTTGCCGCCTTAAGGTAGCCGTTATTCAGGCACTGCTCAAGGAAGGGCGCATTTTCATACCAATACCAATCATATATAAACACATTCACTCCATGGTCCGCCGCAGCGTCAATCTGCATACTCATCACATAAGGGTCTGCCTCATTCACATAACCCCACACGGGCTTTCTGTTCCAAAAGCAGCCGTTATCCTTTCGCTGAGAGTTTTTTACTGTCTGCCATTCGCCGATACCCTCCTGCCAGAATATCCATGTGCTCGGCTCGGCGCCTGTGTACGCCGGCCATATGTACGCCGCTATGTCATATTTATTGTTCACGATACTGTCCTCCGAGTGATTTAATGACATTATTCTACCAAGAACAAATACTTCTGTCAATAAACAAAAAGCGTTTTGTGTTTACCGAATACACACTCAAAGCAGGATGGATAATTTCCACCAAAAAACAAGTGTGACCCGAAACCTATGCAGGTTCGGGTCACACTTGTTTTTGGGGGATGTATTATTCAAAAGAAATTTCTATGGAATCCTCATCAAGATTTACCGTCGATTCAATCACTTCCGTGTAGAAATCGAAAGGAACATAAGTCAAATCATTGTGAAGTTCGGGAGCGCAGCTGAGCTCAAGCGGCATCATTCTGCCCTTGATATATTTGTTTGCGCCTATCGCAAGACCGAATTTGCCGCCTTCGACAACAACCTCGTTTTTCTCGCCGTTCCACTCAACCTTGAGTCCCTTTGCCTCAAGAGACGCGCGCAGCGGAATCATGAGAGTGCCGTCGGCGTTTACATAAATGTTATCCATTGTCACATCGCCGACCTTCACAGATTTGATTTTGGAGAAATCAACCTTAATGTCCTCGCCGGCCTCGGACTCTCTCTCTCCGATAACAACTACCTTTTCGGGATTTGTGAGCGGAGGGATGCTTCTTGTCTCTATCGTATAGAAGACTGCAAGCACCTTGCCGTCAAGCTCGCCGTAATATTTATTTCCGTCGGCACCGGTAACAGCAGTTTCGTCGCCCGTTACCACTCTGAGCGAATTGCCGGCGGACACATACTCCTCACCGCTTTTTGCAAAAGCATCCACCAGCACCTTGTACTGCGGAGCCTCTGTGCCGAAAAGGGCAATTACATCTGCCTGATGGAGCGGCGGCAGAATCAACGGAGACGGAGAATTTGAGTCGGTGAATACCGTTACCGTGTCGCCGACTTTAATGTCCGCAACGCTCTTTTTCGCAGCTGTGTTGCCGTCAAGCACGATTGTTTTGTCAAGCAAGGTGAAGTCAATTTCATACCGCGGGTCGTCCTTCTTATCGGCGTCCGTGGTTGCGGTTATTTTTCCGTCCAATATCCCCGTCACCGTAACCGTGTCATATGTATATGCAGGTGTAAACTCGGGCGCAGCAATTGTTATCTCGGGAGTCGTCTGCTCACCGTCAACCTTTATCGGCACCGGTGCGTCGGCAAGTGCGCAGGTTGTGAGCATAGATGTGGCTGATAATACAGCAAAGATTTTTTTGATGTTCATTTTTGTGTTCCTCACTTTCTGTTTTTTAGGGGTGTTTTGTACCCTTTCACCTATAACACTCCCGAAAGGGGCAAAAGGTTACAAAAAAAATCAAAAAAATTTTAAAAAAATATTCTCTCAACCTCCATAAAGCCTTTTTAGCCTGATATTACGCCGCTTTTTTATAACGCAATCATCAAAAATCCGGGATTGCAAAGGCGCGAAATCCGCTCCTTGCAATCCCGGCAAGCCGATTTATCTGCGCTCACTGAACATTGGTTGAATCTGAATTCCGTCCAGAGCCTTTTCGAGTGTGGGGGCAATCATTTGCATATCGGCAACAAGTGAATTGGGTTTCTTGACAGGGTCATCCTGATTAAACGGCACAAAATACACATTGCGCACATTCATCAGCATACCGATATTCTTGGCACAATTGGACAGTGCATCGTTTGTGGAAATAGCAACCACAAGCGGTCTGCCGTTTCTCAGATGAGCCTTTGCCGCCATGGATACGCACGAATCGGTAATTCCGCTTGCCATCTTCGTTATTGTGTTACCCGTACACGGAGCAACAACAAGTGCGTCAAGATAGTGCTTGGGGCCGATAGGTTCCGCGGCGGATATGGAGTGTATAATTTCTCTGCCGGTCATTTCCTTTATAGTTCTGATAAAATCAGCGGATTTTCCGAATCTTGTGTCGGTGGAGTACGCCATTTCGGACATAATGGGATACACATCCGCGCCAAGCTCGGTGAGTGTGCGTATCTCGGGAATGACCCTTGAGAAGGTACAAAATGAACCCGTCATTGCAAACCCAATATTGAGGTAAGAAATATCCATATCGGGTTTATCTCCTATTCGTCTATATTTTCTGTAACATCGGCAATTATTCTGCCGGCCGTCATCGGCGCATATTTCCCGGGCAACGAAAAAGCGCCAATGAGCTTTATTCCGTTTGCCGCTGCCTCTGCCGCGTCCGCAAACCCGGGATATGCGGAGGCGTCAATCACAAGACAGTCCTTTCTCAACTCCGCAAAAGACGCCCTGCTCAGCACCTTATGCGGAACGGTGTTGACAATAAAATCATATTTGCGCGCATTGTCGATTTTATCCCCCGTGCGCACGGACTCATAGCCGCGAAGAGATATTGCCGCAAAATCCGCGTTTTTTCGGGCGGACACGGTGACATCCGCACCCAGAGCCGCCAATTTATCCGACAACGATTTGCCTATTCTTCCGTACCCCATAATAAGGCATCGGGTGCCTTTGAGGGCAGCAGGCAGATTATTCATAAGGATAGATACTATTGCCTCCGCAGTTACGTCGGCATTGAAAAGCGCGAAATCCTCGCACAGCAGATAATCGATACATTTTGCTCCGCGCTTTGCCGCACTGAGCGCAAATCCGCCGAGCTTGCCGCCGAATATCATATGATGCGGCATTATTTCCGCAATCACGTCTTCAACGGATATCCGCTCACCGCCGAGCGGCGCAAACACCGTCTCGCCGTCACGCGAAAACGGTATGCCGAGGATTATCCTCTCGGCGCTCATTGCGCCGTGCAGACTGCCCCGCTCTGCCGTTCCGAGACTGACGGCAGCGTCATTTGCAAAAGCCGACACATCATGCCCGTAATCTCTGAGAAAACAGGCGGCATATGCGAGCCGCTCATCACCGCCGATTATCACATAATTATGCTTATACAACAAAAACACCCCCGAATATTATGCCTGTCAGTCTATAATATGTCGAAGGTGTATTAATTGTTAAAACATCATTCCTTGTTAAAGTGCCTTTTTACGGCATTCACAATGCCGAAAGCCGTGCCGGCAAGCGCGTCTGCACCGAATCCGGTGACAAATTCCGCAGCTCTCTGCGCGGCGGAGACAAGTTTATCCTTAACCGCTTCCGCACATTCTTCGCTCTCATCCTCATCGAAGAAATACGGCGATTCCGCACCGTTTATTTCAAAATCCTTCATGTGCTCAATATTTTTCACCGTTGAATCAACAACATTGAGTCTGTCGTTTATATCGGCAAATCTCATATTCATCTTTTCATTTGCTGCCTTGACGGCTTCTATCTCACCGCAAATCCTTTCAGTCTGCTCTCCGAGCCTTGAAGCTGCGTTTTCGGCTTCCGCGCGAATTGAATCGCACCTTTTGTCCAGCGCGTCAATCTTGGCGCTACTTTCTGCCATATCGCTTTTGAGAGAGTTCATGCCGTCCGTCAATTCACGGATTTTGCTCATAAAAACATCCTCGTTTTTGGCAACTCTCGCTCTCATTATAAAATATGATATCAGAACAGAAACACCGCAAGCAAGCACAAACACAAGAGCGCACACGTTCAATAAAATTTTAATTTCATCCATGGTGAACCTCCGAAATTATTTATTCGAATTATACACCAATATTCTAACAATGTCAATATAAAAAATCATTTGAGTTTCCCCATTTTTTCAGCAGCAACCGAAACCTATATCAGGAAACAAGG
>CAJLYL010000087.1 GCA_905210855.1 uncultured Clostridia bacterium | reverse complement strand
TGCCCATCGCCTCTGCGCGGAATCTGCGTTTGGCGGTAGGGGTCGATGCCCACATCTACCCGAGCAAACCAATGTTACGCATAAATTAACAATGTATCGTTAAGCTTACAAAAGGAGCTGTTCCCATGTTTCTGCACCTCGGCGGAGATATATCCGTCAACGAAAAAAACATAACCGCCGTGATGGATCTCGAGACAACGTCTGTCTCCAAGATAACCAAAGAATATCTTTCTCTGGCGGAAAAAAGAAAAGAAGTAATAAACATCAGCGACGCCGATTTGCCGAAATCGTATGTTATAACAGTTGATTTGCAGGGCACAAGACGTGTGTATATATCGCCCATATCGTCGGCAACTCTGATGAAAAGAATGAAAAGAAATTAATCAACACAGCCATGTGCTTAAAGAAGGGATGATAAAATGAGTAATTACGATGAAAATCAAATTCAGGTTCTGGAGGGGCTTGAAGCGGTGCGCAAGAGACCGGGTATGTATATCGGCTCCACTACTTCAAAGGGTCTGCACCACCTTGTATATGAAATTGTGGACAACAGTATCGATGAGGCGCTTGCAGGCTTTTGCGACTTGATAAAGGTCACCATAAACAAAGACAACTCCATAACCGTTGAAGATGACGGCAGAGGAATACCTGTCGGCATACATCCTAAAATGGGCATACCGGCTGTCGAGGTCGTGTTCACGGTGCTGCACGCCGGCGGAAAATTCGGCGGAGGCGGATACAAGGTGTCCGGCGGTCTGCACGGCGTCGGCGCTTCTGTCGTAAACGCACTCAGCGAGAGCCTTGAGGTGGAGGTATATGACGGCGAGCACTCCTATTATCAAAAATACGCGCGCGGCAAAAAGATGTGCGAGCTCACCGTAAACGGCGACACCTCCAAGCGCGGCACAAAGGTGCATTTCAAGCCGGATTATGAGATATTTGAGGATCTCATCTATGATTATGATGTGCTCCTGCACAGGCTCAGAGAGCAAGCTTTTCTTAACGGCGGCGTGAAGATTCATCTGCGCGACGAGAGACTTGACGAACCCAAGGAAGAAACACTTCACTATGAGGGCGGTATAAAGAATTTTGTCACCTACATAAATCAGAACAAAAATGTGCTGCACGATGTTATCTATGTCAGCGGCAAGCGTGATGGCAGTGAGGCAGAGGTTGCGCTCCAGTGGAACGACAGCTACACCGAGACCATAGTTTCCTTTGCAAACAACATCTCCACCACGGAGGGCGGCACTCACGAGACGGGATTTAAAACCGCGCTTACAAAGGTGATAAACGACTACGCAAAGAAATATAAATTTCTTAAAGACGACGAAAAACTCTCCGGCGAGGACGCGCGAGAGGGTCTGACGGCGGTAATATCC
The DNA here is from genome assembly GCA_905210855.1 of uncultured Clostridia bacterium. Taxonomy (GTDB): domain Bacteria; phylum Bacillota; class Clostridia; order UMGS1810; family UMGS1810; genus RGIG4708. Next base: position 4,808 of record CAJLYL010000087.1, on the reverse strand, counting down.
GTCAAACTGGAGGAACCCCAGTTTGAGGGTCAGACCAAAACAAAGCTCGGCAACTCAGAGATGCGAAATCTCGTTGACGGAATGATAAACGAAAAGCTGGCGGATTTCTTTGAAGAAAACCCTGCCATAGGAAAGATAATCATAGAAAAATCGCTTATGGCGTCCAGGGCGCGCGAGGCGGCGAGAAAAGCGCGCGAGGCTACGCGGCGCAAATCTCCGCTTGAGAACAACTCAATGCCCGGCAAGCTGACCGACTGCCACGAAAAGGACGCGTCCAAAACCGAGATATACATCGTCGAGGGAGATTCCGCGGGCGGCTCGGCAAAGGGCGGCAGAGACAGCAACTATCAGGCGATTCTTCCGCTTTGGGGAAAGATGCTCAATGTGGAAAAATCCCGTGCGGACAAAGTTTACGGCAACGAAAAGCTCCTGCCGGTAATCATAGCCCTCGGCGCAGGCATAGGCGATGAATTTGACATAACAAAACTCAGGTATGACAAGATAATAATCATGGCGGATGCCGATGTTGACGGCGCGCACATTCAGACGCTGCTGCTGACATTCTTCTTCCGCTTCATGCGCGAGCTGATAGAGACGGGTCACGTGTACCTGGCGAAACCGCCGCTCTACAAGCTGTCGCGCGGCAAAAAATCTCACGTGGCATATTCCGATGAGGAGAGGGATCGCATAAGTGAAGAACTGAAAAACGGCGACCCCAACGCAAAGGTTGAAATCAGCCGTTACAAGGGTCTCGGTGAGATGGACCCGACGGAGCTTTGGGACACCACCATGAACCCCGAACACAGAATTCTCCTGCGCGTGACTCTTGACGACGCGATTGCCGCAGACAAGATATTCACCGTACTCATGGGAGACGAAGTTGAACCGAGAAAACAATTCATCGAAGAAAACGCGCAGTATGTCGTTAATCTCGATGTGTGATGAGAGGTAAGCTAATGGAAAATAACAGAAGTGATTTTGAAAAACATCTTGAAAATCAGACAATTATAAATGTTGATATTAAAAAGCGCATGAAGGAGGCGTTTATCGACTATGCCATGTCGGTAATCATCAGCCGTGCGCTGCCCGATGTGCGCGACGGACTCAAACCCGTCCACAGGAGAATTCTATACTCCATGTATGAGGAGCACCTCACCGCGGACAAACCTTTCTTCAAATCCGCAACCACGGTAGGTAACGTTATCGGTAGATATCACCCCCACGGCGACGCGTCCGCATACGACGCCCTCGTCCGCATGGCGCAGAGCTTTTCACTCAGATATCCGCTCATAGACGGTCACGGAAACTTCGGCTCAGTGGACGGCGACCCACCGGCTGCTTACCGATACACCGAGGCGAGAATGAGCAAAATCTCCAACGAGCTGCTTGCCGATATCGACAAAAACACGGTTGACTTTATACCCAACTTTGATGAAAAAAGGGTAGAACCGGTTGTATTGCCGACCAGAATACCGACTTTGCTTGTAAACGGCTGCTCGGGTATCGCAGTCGGCATGGCGACCAACATACCTCCGCACAATCTGCGCGAGGTTATAGACGGCATCATAGCGCAGATAGACAACCCGTACATCACGGTTGAGGAGCTTATGGAGCACATAAATGGCCCCGACTTTCCCACCAGCGGCATCATCATGGGCAAAAGCGGCATACGCAGCGCCTATAACACGGGCCGCGGCAGGGTTATCGTGCGCGCCAAGGCGGAGATAGTCGAGGACAAAAACGACAGATACTACATAAACGTAACAGAGATTCCGTATCAGGTGAACAAAAAGGTGCTTGTGGAATCCATTGCTGAGCTTGTCAAGGACAAGAAGATAGAGGGAATATCCGCAATCAAGGACCTCTCCTCCGACAGAAACGGTATGCAGATAAAGATTGAATTAAAGCGCGACGCAAATCCGCAGATTGTGCTCAATCATCTGTTCAAATTCACCAGAATGCAGGACAGCTTTTCCATAAATATGCTTGCCATTGTTGACGGCAAGCCGAAAGTTATGGGGCTAAAGGACATTCTTGCGCACTTTATAGACTTCCAGGAGGAGATTGTGCGCAGGCGCACCCAGTTCGATTTGGACAAGGCGCTTGCCAGAATGCACATTTTGGAAGGCTTGCGCATAGCAATAGACAACATAGACGAGGTTATATCCATAATCCGCAATTCGTATGACGACGCCAAGGAAAAATTGATGGCGCGCTTCGGTTTCTCGGAAATTCAGGCGCAGAGCGTACTTGACATGAGGCTTGCACAGCTGCAGCGCCTCAACGGAGAGAAGATAGAATTGGAGTATGCCGACCTCAAGGAAAAATCGGAGTTCTACCGCGAGCTGCTCAGCGATGAAGCAAAACTTCTGGGTCAGATAAAAACCGAGCTTGCCGCCATTGCCGAAAAATACGGCGACGACAGGCGCACCGCCATAGAGGCGGCTGTGGACGATGTTGACTACGAGGATCTCATAGAGGAAGAGGATTGCGTCATCACCATGACCCATTTCGGCTACATCAAGCGTATTCCGGCGAACACCTACAAGAGCCAGCACCGCGGCGGCAGAGGCGTTTCGGGTCTCTCCACCAGGGAGGAGGATTTTGTTGAGGATCTCATCGTCGCTTCGTCGCACGATTATCTGCTGTTCTTCACCAACCTGGGCAGAATGTACAAGATAAAGGCATACAGAATTGCCGAATCGAGCCGAACAGCAAAAGGTACGGCGATTGTGAATATACTTCCGCTGGAGAAGGACGAGCACGTCACCGCCATGATACCAATGCGCGAGTTTGAGGAGGGCAAGTACCTCACCATGGTTACAAAGCGGGGATTTGTAAAGAAAACCGCGCTTACCGACTATGCTTCCAACCGCAAGGGCGGACTTATTGCCATAGGACTGCGCGATGACGACGAGCTTATCAGCGTCAACCTGACGGACGGCTCGCAGTCAATTATCATCGGCACAAAGAACGGTATGTGCATCCGCTTTGCCGAGACGGACGTCCGCCCTATGGGCAGAGGTGCAACGGGCGTTACGGGCATCAGAATGAAAGATGAAGACTATGTCATCGGCGCAAGCGTCTGCGACGACGAGGCTGTGTTGCTCACCATTACGGAAAACGGCTTCGGCAAAAAGACCCCCGTATCGGAATTTAAGATTCAGTTCCGCGGCGGCAAGGGAGTAACCGGCTACAAGATTACCGATAAAACGGGTCTTATCGCCGGCATGAGTATTGTCACAAACGACAACGACATCATGATTATCACCACCGAGGGAGTTGTCATCAGGACGGATGTTGCCGAGATAAGCGAGTTCGGCAGAGTGACCCAGGGCGTGAGAGTTATGAAACTTGACGAGGGAGTTAAGATTAAGTCGATAGAAAAGACCGCTAAGGAAGAAGAAAAAGAGGAAAAAGAAGAAAGTACGGAAGAAAACCAATAAACCCAAACGAGGTAACTTTATGAACATTTATCTTGAAAAATTCGAACACTTATCCACATCGGACGACATGACCCTTGCAATATTTGAGGCACTATGCGCCTGCTCCGACGGAGACACGCTTCACCTTGGCTGCGGCGAGCTTCATTTTCGCCCCGACGCGGCGTTTACAAAGGAATAATATGTTTCAAACAACGACTACAATCTCAAACCGATAGAATTTTCTCTCATGCATATGCCACGGTGAAATCGGCGCAGTTTATGTCGGAGAAAAACATCATTCCGGAAACAAACGAAAATCTGCCGGAAAATCTGCGCGAAAATCATGTGACAGAGAACCACACGCGTATGCCGTATGCACGAGAAACGTATTTTTGCGCTCAACGAATGTGATGGGGTTGAAATAAAAAACAATGTGTTCTTGCGCGACGAGTCACTGCCGTCACATCCGGCGGATAAACCGGCTAAGGACGAAATGTTCAAAAACTGCGTCAATGTGAATTTTGAACCCGTGAAAGAGGAAAAATAATTATGTCTGTAAAAGATGAATTTATAGAAATTTTTAATAACAATATCACCCGTGAGGGCAGCGACAAAATGCTCGATTACCTGTGCCGCAGCGATTTTTTCACCGCGCCGGCAAGCGCGCGCTACCACAGCGCCTATGAGGGTGGGCTGGCGCAGCACAGTCTGAATGTTTACTACTGCATGAGCGATTATATGTCGCGTCAAAGGGTAAGCGAGACTTACGGGCTCACCTGTTCGGACGACACCCTTGCCACGGTGTCGCTGCTGCATGATGTGTGCAAGATAGACTGCTACAAACCCGGTGTGCGCAACGTTAAGGAAAACGGCGTGTGGAAGCAGGTGCCCACCTACAATTATGAGGATTCCATGCCTTACGGTCACGGCGAAAAATCTGTGTACATAATCAACGGATTTATGCGCCTTTCGCGTGAGGAGGCGTTTGCCATCAGGTATCATATGGGCTTTTCCGGCAATGAAGAAAAAAATAACGTCGGCAGGGCGTTTGAGATGTACCCTCTTGCCTTTGCCCTCTCCACGGCGGATATGGAGGCAACGTATTTTCTGGAGAATGAATAATTTTTATCGGCTCGGTGGTATATATTATATTTTGATTTGCACACGCACAAAGACTTGTGCCGTCTGTGTATGTATTTTTTATTCTTGGCGTCTCGGACAGCAGTGCGGTAGCGCTGAACTCGCCGCCTAAGAATAAAAAATACATACACATCCTTTGACGGAATGCTTTCGCCACACTCAAAATACAATATGCACCTCCTCGCCTCTGCGCAATTTGTTCTTTGGCTCATGCATATGTTGTGTATCTGCTCGGCACGCAGC
>CAJLYL010000086.1 GCA_905210855.1 uncultured Clostridia bacterium | reverse complement strand
ACCGGCACAACGAGTGTTGCCGCCATAATTGCGAGCAGCTGCTGAATCGCAAATACGACCAGCGCGCCGAATTTCGGCTTGTCTTCAACATCATAAATCAACTTCATTTTCAAAAATCCTCCAATGATTATTTTTTTGATATATGATGCCTAAAAAAATACCCTGTCTCAAACGAGACAAGGCATAAGCAGTCCAAACAATATGATAAAAACCTTGCCGACGTCCCGCATCGGATTAAAGACATATATATCTTAGAAATGATAACACATTATGGACGATTTGTAAACACTTTTTTCACAATTTCTTTGAAAAAACTCAAAAATCAGCAAATTTTACTGTTTCTTTACCGCAATTGCGGCGAATCTCTGCCATTTGCACCACGAATATCAGCTTCCGCCGCTTGCTATTGCTCAGCATTTGTGCTATACTATCACATATAGATATTAACGGAGGCAGATGAATATGGTTTCTGAAAAAATGTATGCTCTCGGCAGCAAACGCTCCGAGATTAGAGAGCTTTTTGAATACGGAAAAAAGAGAAAAGCGGAAATAGGCGCGGAAAACGTGTTTGATTTCAGTCTTGGCAACCCCAGTGTGCCTGCGCCTGACTGTGTGAAACACGCCCTTGCCGACCTGGTGACGAACACCGACCCCGTGGTGCTGCACGGCTACACCTCGGCTCAGGGTGACGCCGAGGTGCGCAAGGCGTGCGCCGATTACATAAACTCGACCCACGGCACCAACTACACCGCGGATAATTTCTACATGACCTGCGGAGCGGCGGCTTCGCTCACCATAAGCCTGTCGGCACTCGCCGAGGACGGCAACGAGGTAATAGTGCTTGCACCGTACTTCCCCGAATACAAGGTTTTTATTGCGCAAGCCGGCATGAAAGCCGTTGAGGTTAAGTGCAGAGAAGAGGATTTTCAGATAGATTTCGGCGCACTGGAGAGCGCGATAAACCCTAACACAAAGGCTGTCATCATCAATTCGCCAAACAACCCTTCGGGTGTTGTGTTCAGTGAGGACACGGTTAAAAAGCTTGCCGATATGCTGACAAAAGCTCAGGATAAATTCGGCACAAGGATATTTATCATTGCCGATGAGCCCTACCGTGAACTGGTGTATGACAAATCTGTCACAGTGCCGTTTATACCCAACTACTACAACAACACCATGGTGTGCTATTCATTCAGCAAGTCGCTGTCACTCCCGGGTGAGAGAATCGGTTACATCCTTGTGCCTGACAAAGCGGACGACTCGGACAAGCTGTATTTTGCCGTCTGCGGCTCAGGACGCTCCCTGGGTTTTGTGTGCGCGCCGAGCCTGTTTCAGAAAATCGTACCGCAGTGCATAGGCAAAACGTCCGACATATCCGTGTACAAAAAGAACCGCGACATCCTGTGCAAGGCTCTCACGGACTACGGTTTCAGCGTGGTAAAGCCGGACGGAGCTTTTTATCTGTTTGTAAAAGCCCTTGAGGATGATTCCGCATCTTTCTGCGAAAAGGCAAAAAAACACGAACTTCTGCTTGTGCCGAGCGACAGTTTCGGCTTCCCCGGATATGTGAGAATATCGTATTGCGTATCAACGGAGATGATAGAAAAGTCGCTGCCTGCGTTTGAAAAACTGAGCAAAGAGTATTGATGACATAAAATTCCCCTCATACTTTTTTAGAAAAGCACGGGGGGATTTGATTTTTGCTTATTGCATCATAGAATCAAGTTTTCTTGCGGCTCGCGACAGATCACATATGCCGTCGAATATGTCGTCGGCAGTCCTTTCGTGCAGATACTGATCCGCCTCGAGCGTGAGATATCCGCTGTAACCAATCTTCTTGAGCGCCTCCGTGACAGACTCAAAATCTATCTTCATGGAGAAAGGTATCTGATGAGAATCGTGCCATTTGTCGTTATCATGAATGTGCAGTGCACCGAGCCTCGCGCCGAGCGCCTCAATCATCTGCGCCGCGCTTGTGTCCTTTCCCATCATCTCTGCGTGACCTATGTCAAGACAGGCGATAAAATAATCGTCGTCCACCGCGTCAAGATGCGCGTTGAAATCCTCCGCCGTTGCGCAGGCGGCAAATGCAGCGCGGTTCTTCTCTTTATCCCAATTCCACATATTCTCCGTGGCAATTTTGACTCCGCAATCCTTTGCAAACGGCAAAAGCTCGCAGAACATCTCTGCATTCTCCTGCGCACTCTTAAAATTGTCGGGATGAATTACGCAAATCTTGCCACCTGCCTCGGCAGTACACTCTATGGCACGCTTTAAGTACGAGCGAATCTCGGGCACATGCACCGGAAACGGCGCGTGCGACTGATTGCAGTGTATTCCGTTGTCCTCGCCAATCCGTCTGAGCCTGCGCGCAAATTTAATATAATCCGCGCCGCGCAGAGGATGGCTTATATTCTCCACTGTTTGCGTTGAGTAGTCATACTGCGCCATGGCAAACATGGAGAAATCCCACGCGTCAAACCCTGCCTTGGCTATGTATTCGACAGCCTTTTCCTCGCCGACGATTTTTGACGCCGAGTCTATTTCGGTTGATGTTTTCATAATTTATCTCCTTTTTGCTTAAAAATATAAATTTTATAACATATCAGTCGGCACACAAATGAAATACATACCGCCCATCACACAAAACTATCCTGCAAAAACTGCTAAACAAGCGGTTCGGGTCTTGATATCAGGTGAACAATGTTGCCCTCGGGGTCGCGGAAGAATATTGTACCTATGCCCTTTGCATTCACATTAGCTTCCTTCAGAATCGGAGCGCCGGAGTCAACAACTCTCTTTGCAAGCGCATCAAATTCGTCCACGGACATTGCGATGTGCCTGATGCCCGGTGTGTTAAGCTCTGTCGGCACGTTTTCGCTCTCCGCCGAGCAGAACTCTATCATGCTCTTATCCGAGAAAGCTACGAAATATGTACCCTTTCCGTTGTCATAAACCACCTCGCCGTCAAACATATCCTTGTACCAATCCGACAGCGCCTTTGTGTCCTTTGCGTAAATTGCCAAATGCTCAATACCGATTTTCATTATTATCCTCTCCTTCTTATATTCATCCCGATCACTTTCATCATGAACAGGCTGTATACATAGTCATATACATAAAACGCCAGCAGCATCCACACCCACAGCATCCAAAACGGATATTGCGTTTGCATGGACATACCGAGCACTTTTACCGCTATCAGGCAACACAAACCCATGTAAGCGTTAAATATCACGCACTTTATGCCTATGCGCAGCGGCGTGTTTTTCATACGGTCAACATAGAGCTTGACTATGGGATAGTTTCCCACGACCGTGGCATACAGCACAGCAATCTGCTTTGCCGGCAAAATGAGAATTGCCAGCGCCGACACGACAACATACTGTGCCGCCGCAAGCTTCACATCATGCGCCGCCGCGGCAAGCCCTACGGCAAACGACGCAGCAAACAAAAACACAAGCCGGCAAAAAGGCATTGACGATGCCATCAGCAGAAAAATCAGCGACAGCGCTGCGCTCACACCACCGTATGCTACATATTTACTCTCGTTCTTCAGCAGCATGGTATCAAATCACCACCCATCATCTCGCAGCAGCAATCCGCACACAAAAGCGAGGTGCAGGTATCGCACGAGCAGCAGCTCGACTGCGTGTTGTAGCCATAGCCGTTGCCGGCGGAGGTATATGCTCCGCGCTGAGAATTAACTGCATTAAATGCGTTTCTGTATTCCATATTATACGGGTCAAGCTGCGCAGCGCGCGCAAAATGCTGATAAGCCATGTCGTACCAGCCGCGGCGCTGTTTAACAACTCCCATAAGGTAGTGCCACTCCGCGTTGCGCACTGTCACGCCGTTGAGTGCGCTCTCCGCGTCGTCCAGGCGATTTTCGTTTATCATGTGCCTTATGGCGGCGTAGTCGCTGCTGCCGGCATTGGCGTTAAATCCGCCGTAACCCGTGCCGCCGTATGCGCCCGAGCCGCTCCGCTGCGATGAATAACCGCCCCTGTCCGAATATCCGCCGCCGTTTGTCGACGAATATCCGCCCGATGACGAACCGCCTTTTTTCATCAAAGTATCGTACGCCTCGTTTATCTCGCGCATCTTCTCTGCCGCGAGGTCGGCAAGCGGATTGTTGATGTACTTGTCGGGGTGATATTTCTTTGCCAGCTCCCTGTATGCCTCTTTTATCTGTGCCTCGGTGGCGTTTGTCGGCACACCGAGCACCTTGTACGGATCATTCATGTTAAAATTAGTCCTTTCGATTGTTTTCGCAGAGCTTATTCAGCGCTCTGTCTGCGTTTGCTCTTATACCCAGATATATGATATTGTCAAGTATCGGCTTGTTTTTAAATATCGGCAATCCTTCATATTCGTGCGCCGCGGCGCTCATGGTGATGTAGAGCGAGCTTTCGGCACTTTCCTTTATCCCGTCCGTCACGACGCCGCCAAAGCCGTATGCCTCGTTCATAGGATTATATTTTTTCTTTTCAAAATCATCGCGCATATCGTCGCAGGCGTCGGCAAGGTAGACAAATCTGCCTATATCATAGCCCAAGCGATGCAGCGACGGCGAACCGAGCGTGAATATATCCGCCATAATCGCGGCGAATGGCTCACAAGCCTCATCAAGGCAATCGCATTTTTCCTGTTCAAGGCGGCTTAGTCTTTTTAGGTTATCTCTCACCCTACTCCCTATATCGGGATATTTCTTCCTCATGCGCCGCAGCGCAAATCTGTACGGAAGTGATGCGATGAACGCCTTAATGCTCCTGTCGTCCGCCACATCATCAAGCAACTTGTAGTATGTGAGCAGCACACTCATGTCCGCAGCAAAGTCAACCGCGGCATTGCGCACGACGGTTTTCTTTTTGCCGAAATGCTTTATACAGCCCTCGGAGCGAAATTGCGTCTCGCCGTCATTCATCGAATCGAGCAAAATTGCAAGAAAGGTGAAATCATAGCTTAGTCCGAGCCGCACAAGCTGATTGTGCCGCCGCCCGAGCGCCTTGCACAATCCGCAGTAGTATGCCCTAAAATTCGTAAAATCTTTAATTTTCAATTCATCCTTGCATATATTTACATACCCGAACATACTTCTCTCCGATTGTTGTTATTAGCTTCATTATATATTTTAATATACATCGGCAATAAATGCAAGAGTGATTTTATTAATAAAGTGTAAAAAATATAAAAAAATCCTCAAAACAGATATTGTTTTTTTTCACAAAGCTTGGTATACTATATAGAGTGCAAAAAATCGACTTTTATATATAAAGAGGTAACATATGAAAAAGACAAAAAATTTCAACTATTCCGATATGGATTTTTTTCTGCTGATACTGGCGGTGGTGTGCTCCGTATTCGGGCTTGTAATGATAAGCAGCGCAGTGCGCACCATGGACGGCAGCAGCAAATATCTCATAATCCAGAGCGTGGGCATAGTGCTCGGCATAGCGCTGATGTTCGTGCTGGCGTCCATTGACTACGAAAACCTGGGCAACCTGACAAAATTCATCTACATCGGCGGTGTGCTGCTGCTTGTAACCGTGCTTGTAATCGGCACGGGCAAAGAGGAGGTGGGCAGCAAAAGCTGGATTCGTTTCGGCTCAATCGGCTTTCAGCCTGCCGAATTTGTGAAGATAGGCTTTATAATAACCTTCTCCAAGCACGCGGCGGATGTGAGTGAGGAAATAAACAGACCGAAAAATATACTTTTGCTCTGCCTGCACGCCGGAGTTATCCTCGGTTTGATTGCGCTTCAGCCGGATTTCGGCACAGCGATGGTGTTTGTGTCCATATTTGTCGGCATACTGTTTGTGTCGGGCATATCGTGGAAATACATCACCGCAGCAGCCGCGGCAATAGTCGCCGCAGTGCCGATAATGTGGTTTTTCGTGTTCAAAACGTATCAGAAAAACCGTATTCTCGTTTTCCTCAATCCCGAGAGCGACCCCCTCGGATCGGGATATCATGTAATCCAATCCAAAATCGCCATAGGCTCGGGTCAGATATTCGGCAAGGGGCTGTACCACGGCACACAGACTCAGCTCGGCTATCTGCCCATTCGCCACACAGACTTTATATATGCCGTCGTCGGCGAGGAGCTTGGCATGGTGGGCTGCATAGTTGTCGCGGCGCTGCTGTTTGCGCTTGTGCTCCGCTGCATATACGATTCACGCGCGGCGAAGAATCAGTTCAGCTCAAACATATGCATCGGTGTGGCGTGTATGTTTCTGGCACACATTTTTGAAAACATAGGTATGTGCATCGGTCTCATGCCGGTCACTGGTATTCCGCTGCCGTTTTTCAGCTACGGCGGTTCGTCAATTCTGTTTTTGCTCACAGAGATGGGTATTGTGCTGAATATTTCACGCTACA
>CAJLYL010000085.1 GCA_905210855.1 uncultured Clostridia bacterium | reverse complement strand
TTCGGCGGCAGTGTGGTTGCTTTTAAGGAGGATTGTATCCACAAAATCTACGGCAACGCCCCCGACAATTACACACTATCCACACTGGAGTGCTGCGGAGTGAAGGACGGCGCGCGCGACACCCTCTGCCGCGTGGGCGGCGCGCTCTACTATCTGGGCAGAGGCGGCGTGTATATGTATGACGGCACGAGGCCGCGGCTGATATCGCAAAAAACCGACCTCGACATTGCCGACGCGTCGCAGGCAGGCACGGACGGCAAAAAATATTATCTGCTTGCCGGCGCGCTGAGCGGCAGGCGCATCTATGTGTACGACCCCGAGCACAAGAGCTGGCACATGGAGGATATGCCGGAGAATGCCGACAAGTTTGTATACAATGACGGGCGGCTGTATCTGCTGTGCGGCTCGCTCCTCAAGTGCATATCGGGCGACAGATCGGCGGAGGAGAGCGTGACGTGGAGCTTTGCGCTGCACTTTGACGAGGACAGCTATGCCACCAAGAATTACGACAAGCTGTTTATCAAATACAAGCTCGGCGACGGCGCGGCATTCACGGTGAAAACCGTGTGCGACGGAGACAGGGAGAACTGCGGCACTTACACCGACGCAAGCGGCGTCGATGTGGAATACGCAACCGCCGTGCTGCCGATAAGGCGGTGCATAGAGTTTGACCTGCTGTTCTGCGGAGCAGGAGATTTCACGCTGATTGACGTCACCCGCGAATTTTTCGCCACATCGGCAAAGCGGATTGTGAGTTCGTGAAATATGGTGCGGCTCGGTGATGTATATTATATTCATAAAATATTAGGTCAAAAAGGCTGACGGAGGGGCTGTAAAATAAGCTTGTAAACCCCTCGCCTACACTACATTAAACACTGAAAGGAGAAAAAATAATGAAAAAAGAAAAAAACAAAGACCTGCTATTGCTGAACAACAGCGACATCAACATCTCTGACTATGACAAAGAACTTGACTATGACGCCCTGGAGGGCATCATATCCGCAAAGCGCAACTACAACAGAGCGCAGAGCGAAAACGACACCATGGGCATGGCAAAAGCCAATGCCTATGCCAACAGCATCCGCCGTCAGGGCGGCGGCTACACCGGCGGCGACGACGGCAGCGCATATTACCTGACAAGCGGCACGGCTGCCAAAAGCCGGCCCGAGTACGCCTCGCCGTACAGCGACAAAATAAACGCCCTGTACGACAAGATAACCAACCGCGAAAACTTCAGCTACAATGTGGATTCCGACCCGCTGTATCAGCTGTACAAGCGCGTTTATGAGCAGGCAGGCGACGACGCCTATGACAGGGCGCTCGCCACGGGCGCTGCACGCACCGGCGGCATACCGGGCACAAACGCTTACAGCTCGGCGGCGCAGGCAAAGGCGCGCTACAATGCCATGCTGGCGCAAAAAGCAACGGATATGTACAACGACGCCTACGACAAGTACGTATCCGAGGGCAAGGAGCTGCGCTCCAATCTCGACACACTGCGCGGCATGGAGGACGACAGCTATTCAAAATACCGCGATACGGTGTCAGACTACGAGTACGACAAAGAGGCGGACTACAAGCGCTACCGCGACGGGGCACAGGATTTGGCGGATTCTATCAAATACGACGTCAACACGGCGTATCAGAAATACCGCGACGAAATATCCGACCGTCACTGGGCTGCGGAGCAGCAGTACAAGAGGGAATCCGAGGACAGGGCGCGCGACTATCAGAAAGAGCGCGACGCTGCCGAGGACGCGCGCTGGCAGGCGCAGACCGACACCGAGAGATACAACACCCTGGCAAAACTCATACAGAGTGTATACAACAAATCAAACATCGGTGTTGACATCGAGGCGATAAAGGCGCTTTTGGGAATATAGGCAATTCATCCGTGCGGCGGCTCGGCGCTGGTGGCGAATGCATAATCAGCGCCGAGCCCTATCGGTGCAAAGCGCGGCTTCTCCATTTTCCGTTTACCGGTTTTACACATCTTCAATAAAATTGAAGTACAAATTGAACATTGCGTCAAATGAAGTCGAATTTATGCACATTTACTGTTTTGCCGCAGAAAAACAGTGCATTTTGTGACATAAACGCGGCAAAAAAACTTTTTTTGCGATTTCCCTTGAAATGAATTTTGGATAGTTTATAATGATTTTGTTGTTAGGTACACAAAAATGTTTTTTGGGAGGAAAAAAAGATGAAAAGAAGAACAAGAATAGTTATAGCGGATGATAACAAAGAATTTTGCAGCAATTTGAAATCTTATCTGTCGGAAACCGAGAGCTTTGAGGTGGTCGGAACAGCTCACGACGGCAAAACGGCGTACGAAACGGTGCTGGAGAACAGGCCCGACGTGCTGCTTGTCAACATAATTCTGCCGCTGCTCGACGGGCTGGCGGTTCTGTCAAAGATAAACAACAATAATATACTGAGCAAAAAGCCCAAAACAATAGTATTCTCACCGTCCGCTCATGAAAATATAATCAACTCGGCAATGAATCACGGCGCAAGCTACTATCTGGTAAAGCCGTTTGAATTTTCGGTGCTGCGCGACCGCATCGCCGACATCACCGCAGAAAAGCAGACCGCAGGCAACGTGTTTGACACAAAATCGAAAGACCTTGAGACAAACATCACCATGCATATCCAGCAGCTCGGTGTGCCGGCTCACATAAAGGGCTATCAGTACATACGCGACGCCATAACCATGGTGATTGAGGACATGGACGCGATTAACTCAATAACAAAAATCCTCTATCCCACGGTTGCCAAGCACTACAACACCACGCCGTCCAGAGTGGAGCGCGCCATTCGCCATGCGATAGAGGTGGCATGGGATCGCGGCAATCCCGATGTGCTCAACGACCTCTTCGGCTACACAATCCTATCAAGCAAGGGCAAGCCGACCAACAGCGAATTCATCGCCATGATTGCGGACAAGATACGCCTTGAGATGAAGGCGTGCTGATTGGTTTGACATTACAGTTCTGTTAACATTTTGTTGAATGCATTGACAACGGTTTTCCGAATGGTTATAATAAACTTGTTAAAATTGGCGGCAAGGCTCTCTGCCCTGCCGGCATTCGGAGGACAAAACGATGAAGAAAATCAGATTAATATGCGCACTCGCGCTCGTTGTCTGCCTGGTGACGGTTTCATGCTTCACCGTGTCGGCAGCGAATGTTACAGGCACGGTCGGCGACTGCTCATGGGTTCTTGCCGACGGCAACCTCATGATATCAGGCGGCGCAATGCCAAATTATACCCAAAGCGGCGAAACGCCGTGGTACAATTCATATGCTTCGTCAATTGAAAGCGTAGTGATAACCGGCAGCGTCACTCACATAGGCAGCCACGCTTTCAGCGAGCTTGCAAACCTGAGAACAGTCACAATTACCGCCAAGTCAACAAACAAACTCACAATATGCGACGGCGCGTTCACCGGCTGCCCGTCACTCGAAAGTGTCATTTTACCGGATAATCTTGTCTCTATCGGCAGCGGCGCATTCAGCAATTGTGTCAAGCTTACAAGCATTACGATTCCGACAAACGTTACATCTGTCGGTACGGGAGCATTCGCAAACTGCTCCGCCCTGTCCACGGTCAACTTTAACGCAACAAGGTGTTCTACTATGGGTACGTTACTCAGCCCCGTGTTCTTGAACAGCCCGATAAAAAAGCTTAATTTCGGCGACACAGTAAAATACATACCGGATTATGCTTTCCGACAGAGCAAAATAGTGCAGTCGCCGACTGAAATCACCATACCCGAGAGCGTATACTACATCGGCGAGTATGCCTTTGCGTTCAATACGTCGCTTGAGACGGTCAATCTGCCGGACAAGCTGACAAGCCTTCCGCAGTATGTATTCTACGGTTGCAGCGCACTTACGTCAATAAATACGCCGAAGCTGCTAACCGCAGTGGGCAACTACGCGTTCTTTGACTGCTCCTCGCTCGGCACTCTGAGCCTGCCTGCGACTGTGTCAAGCATTGGCTACGGCGCATTTAAGGGTTGCTCGGCGCTCACTGTATCGACCGCATACGATTCATATGCAAGTCTCGTGGCAGAGGAATACGGTATCAACTGCAGCTACGGCGACAGCTCGGAGTTTACAAACAACACACACTCGGCGGCGCTGTTTTCAAACGGACAATTATCGGTAACCGTCGCAGTGGACGAGCCGATTAAGGGCGAGTACATACACATGGCTTTCTTCAACGATAAAGACGAGGTTGTCAACTACATTGTCACTCCCACGCCGACAGGCACCGCTACCAATTCGGTAAGTATTTCGGTTGATGAGGAGCGCGTCGGCGACGCGGCATACCTGAAAGTGTTTATCTGGGACAGCCTTAAGACCTGCAAGCCCGTCAGTCCGGCTGAGAAAATAACAATAAAAAAGTAAATGTCATATTAAACGAGGTGCAGCAAAACAAATCCGTTTTGCTGCACCTCGTTTGTATTTGTCATTCTTGCGGCGCTCTGCGCAGCTCCGCGCGGATTTTTCGGAACTCCTCGGGTATTTCATCATCAGCCATGTTTTGCGGCGCATCTGTCGTGCCCGAATTTTTTGCCGTCTCATAGTACCAGCACTTATAGTCCACCATGTTCATTATGTGCTCAAGCTCCCTCATCTTTGCCCGAAGCACCTCGCGGTGACGGCGAAACATCTCGAGCCGCAAACCTATGGTGTCGTCGCCGGCAATTGCCATTTCTACATACCGCCGGATATCTTTTATGGACATTCCGGCTTTTTTCATGCAGCCGATTACCCGCAGCCACTCAAAATCGGACTCTCTGAACCGCCTGATGCCGCCCTCCGAGCGCTCAACAAAGGGCAAAAGCCCCTCCTTATCGTAATATCGCAGCGTAGACGCCGGAACACCCATCATCTGCGCCATCTCACCGACCGTATATGTCATAAAAAAACACCTCCGAAAATTTGCAAAAAACGCTTGACTTAAAGTATACTTTAAGTTATATAATTTAAGTATACAATGAAATAAGGCATATGTCAACAGCAAGTACAATTTATACGGAGGTATATATCATGAAATACGAAAACAAAGAGAATTTTGAAAAAGCAAATATGTTCGGCACAGGCAAGGCAAACACTGCCTACGCGCAGTTTTTCATCGGCGATTCTTTTCTGAATCCGCTGACCGCTCCCGAGAGCGGACTGTTCGCCGCCAATGTCACGTTTGAACCGGGATGCCGCAACAACTGGCACATTCACCATGCGTCAAAGGGCGGCGGTCAGCTGCTCATATGCACCGCCGGCGAAGGCTGGTACGCAGAGGAGGGCAAGCCGCCGCTCAGTCTGCATGAGGGCAGCGTTATCATGATTCCGGCAAATGCGAAGCATTGGCACGGCGCAAAGAAAGACAGCTGGTTCAGCCACATAGCCGTTGAAGTGCCCGGTGAGGATTGCCGCAACGAGTGGTGCGAGCCGGTAGGCGATGAGGAATACGCAAAATTGCAGTAAAACCGAAAAACAGCGGCAGCTCGGGGTTATATGTTGTGTATCTGCTCGACACGCGATCTGACGGCGCTATGGATCTCGCTGACACACAACATATACACCGAGCCGATTCATCGTAATCCGGTTAACCGAATTACGCCGCTTCGCTCTGGCGGCGGCTGATTCTCTTCCAATTGATAAAGCTGTACATATCGTTGACGAGAAACGCCGCAAAGCACACCACAACCGACAGATAGGACGCGTCGTGCAGCGAGGCAAGCACCCACAGGACTATGAGCACAATGTCGTTTATCGCATAGACAAACGCAAAATACGGATTGCGGCGAAACGACAGATACACCGCCGCAAAACTTGTCGCCACGGACACAGTGCTCGGAATGAGGTTCGCCGTGTTGAAATACTTAAGTATGTAATAGAAAATAACCGTCACGGCGGCGGTGAGCACCGCCATGAAAACGCGCTCTGCCGGAGAGATGTGCAGATTGACAGTGACCTCGGCGCGGTTGCCCTTAAAGGGGTTTTTCATCCAGGTGAAAAACGATACCACCGCCATGGGCATGGACATACCCACATAGGTCAGCATTTCGCCGTAGTAGGCAAAGCCGAATGAAATGTAACCGTACATCAGGCTGAAAACAACCATGAGCGCAGGCCCCGTCGGGTTGCCCTTAGCGTTGAAGATGAGCGCTGTGACCCCTATCACCGAGGCGAGCAGCGACAGCCCGATGCCCCTGCCCATGGCAAGGTTTGAGGCGATTATGGCGGTTTCGGAGCAGAGCCAGAGGGCAAGCTCGGCTTTGGTAAAATAATTAAGTTTCGATGTGTTCATTTGTGTCTCCTTTCCGTTGGGCATAAAAAAGACATTCAATCCGCACATCTTCAAAGACCTAACGATGTGAGATAAATGTCTACCCGGTGGCAGTGTATAATACTTCTCTGTGAGGTATATTATACACTGTGCCGCCGGTTTGTCAATACTTTTTGGTTTGAGTTTCCCCATTTTTTCAGCAGCAACCGAAACCTATATCAGGAAACAAGGA
>CAJLYL010000084.1 GCA_905210855.1 uncultured Clostridia bacterium | reverse complement strand
TACGCCGTCGTCCGCCGCAACAACAAGTATTGCCACATCCGTAACCTGGGCGCCGCGCATACGCATAGCCGTAAACGCCTCATGTCCCGGGGTGTCGAGGAAGGTTATCTTCCTGTTGTTCACCCTTACTCTGTAAGCGCCGATGTGCTGTGTTATACCGCCCGCCTCTTTGGCAATAACGTTGGTTTCTCTTATGGCGTCAAGCAGCGAGGTTTTGCCGTGGTCTACGTGACCCATGACAACAACGACCGGTGAGCGCGGCTTGAGCGACTCGGGCGCATCCTCGCTGTCGTCAATGAGGATGTCCTCGTCGGTGAGGATAATCTGCTCCTTTATCTCGTAGCCGAGGTCGTCGCCGACAAGCGCCGCCATGTCAAAATCTATCGTCTGGCTGACGGACGCCATTATGCCAAGCTCAAACAGCTTTTTGACAACAACCGTGGGCGATATGCCCAGCGCCTGCGCAAAATCGCCGACCGAGATTTCGGGCGGAATTTCCACTGCCTTTTTCTCCTTTTTCGGCTTTTCGGATGGTTTTTCCGATTTTTCCGCATTTTTTGCATTTTTGGCGTTTTTGTCGCCCTTGCCCTTTTTGTCGGCATTTTCTGCCTTGTCGGCTTTTTTCTGCGGCTGACCTTTCTTTATTTTCTGCTTTTTGCCGCCGTGGCTCTTCTCGTCAATCGTCATCTCCACAAGGTTTTCCGCCTTGCTCTCGTTTTCAATCTTCTCGAGGTCAACGTTGTTCTGCCTGGTATCGACAATCTTCTTGTTGTCCTCTTTCTTAATCTCATAGTCCATGAGTTCCTCTTCCGGCTCGGCAGCCGTCTTTTCGGGTGCCGGTTTTTCTTCCGTCTTCGGCTTTTCGGGTGCCGGCGCCGGCACAAACTCGTCGTTCTCATGAAGTTTTTCAAAATAATCCACTATGGATTTTCCGTCATCGTAATTGTTAAGATATGTCGTCAGTATGATGTCGATATCCTTGTATTCAAGAACAGCGTTGTTGTTCTTGATAATTATACCGTAATCCTTGAGTAACTCTATAAGCGACTTGCCCGTCGCGTTGATTGATTTTGCTATTTCACTTACCTTTGGGTTTGGCATAATCACTCACCTCCGTTAATATTTGCACAAATCTGCTTTTCTATACTTTTTGCAAATCCCTCGTCATTGACCGACAGCACCGCATTGAAACGGTTGCCGACCGCATGGCCCAGTTCCGTCATGGTTCCGACGGTGTATATGGGCACTCCGTAGTACGCGCAGCTGTCACTTATGCTCTTGCGCGTGTTCGTACCTGTGTCCGCGGCGATTACTATAAGCCTGCTTTTGCCGAACCTTACGGCGTCCTTGCAGCCGCTCTCGCCGCTGCTTATTCTGCCTGCCCGTTTTGCCAGTCCGAGCAATGAATATACTTTGTTTATGACAATCACTCCCTGGGATTTGCTATCACCCTATAATCCTTTTTATTTCTTCATAAAGC
This sequence comes from uncultured Clostridia bacterium, assembly GCA_905210855.1. Classification (GTDB taxonomy): domain Bacteria; phylum Bacillota; class Clostridia; order UMGS1810; family UMGS1810; genus RGIG4708. The sequence continues at coordinate 5,442 of CAJLYL010000084.1, read as the reverse complement.
TCCGGCGGTATCTCCGTGCGCAGATTCCTCCCGATGCGTTTCTTCTTTATCGCAGCTTCAAGGCATTTTTCGCTTTTGCATATATATGTGCCGCGCCCCTGCGCCCTCTGCGCAGCGTCCGCCGCAACTCTGCCGTCCGGTGTGCGCGCAATGCGCAGCAGCTCATCTTTTGGCGCGCGCCTCATGCATCCGCTGCAGGTTCTCTCTCTCATAGCTCAGCCTCAAAGCAGAAATCCGTCGGCAGAATTTTCGCTCTTGATATCTATCTTGTAGCCGGTCAGCCGCGCCGCAAGACGTGCATTCTGACCTTCCTTGCCTATGGCAAGCGACAGCTGATGAACAGGGACTATTACGTGAGCTTCCTTGTTCTCGGTGTCCACATCGAGCTTTATCACCTCTGCCGGATTAAGGCTTGCCTTGATAAATTCCGCAGGGTCGTCGCTGTAACGGACTATGTCTATCTTTTCGCCGTTAAGCTCATCCACGATAACCTGTACCCTTGTGCCCTTTGTGCCTATGCAGGCGCCTATGGGGTCTATGCTCGGGTCGTTTGTGGACACAGCCATTTTTGTCCTTGAACCCGGCTCGCGCGATATGCTCTTTATCTCAACAATGCCGTCCTTTATCTCGGGAATCTCCTCCTCAAACAGCCCTGCAACGAGCGCCGGACGTGTCCTTGACACATACACTACTGTGCCCTTGGTGGTTTTGCGCACATCGGTCACATACACTTTCATGCGTTTGTGGAAGGTGTATATCTCGCCGTGCACCTGTTCATTCGGCGCGAGGTATGCCTCGGTTTTGCCTACGTCGAGGTAGATGTTGTTTCTCTCTATGCGCTGAATAGTTCCCGTGAGGATCTTGTGCTCCTTTGATACGAATTCATCGTACACCATAGTTCTCTCAGCCTCTTTTATGCGCTGAGTGACAACCTGTTTTGCCGTCTGCGCCGCAATTCTGCCGAACTCCATAGGGGTGTCCTTGATGTTGACTATGTCGCCAAGCTCATATGTGCCGCTGATTTTGTGTGCGTCCTCAAGGCTTATCTGCGAGAGGGTATCCGTAACTTCCTCGCGCACCTCTTTCTGAATGAACACCTGAATTTCGCCTGTCTCTCTGTCGATGTTTACAAGCACGTTGTTCTGATTTGTGTTGTAGTTGCGCTTGTAAGCCGACACCAGCGCCGCGTCTATCGCGTCAAACAGGATGTCTCTGCTTATGTTTTTCTCCTTTTCTATCTCGGCTATTGCCGTTATAAATTCACTGCTCATGATTTATTAATCATTCCTTTCGTTAATTTTCGTAAATATTTGAATAAGTATTTATCTGATAGGCTCGGGGATGTATATTATATTTTGAAAACCGATAGCAGCCGTATGCGTGTGTTTTCAAAATATAATATACATCCCCGAGCCGGTGCACAAATTACCGCACACACAACCTATGTCACGAGCTGCCTCACAAAACACACCGGCGGTCTTTAAAACACCACTGCCAGCCTCACCGAGGCGATGTCCGCCTTGGGCACGGTTATTTCCGCTCCGCCGTCCGTCCGCACAGTGACGTCGCCGTCATTGTACCCCGCGAGTACGCCGGTAATCACCTTTGAACCGTCTTTCGCCTTGTAAAGTCCTATGTCTATGTTGTGCCCCGCAAACCGCTCAAAGTCCTTTTCCTTTTTCAGCGGCCTGTCAAGCCCCGGGCTTGCCACCTCAAGCAGATATGCCTCTCTGACAATATCCGTCTTGTCCAGAATGTCGCTCAGCGCGCGGCTCACCGCCTCGCAGTCGTCTATGGACACATGGGCGTCCGCCGCATCCTCGGGAGTATCCAGTATCACACGGAGCACCCGATCCGCTCCCTCCTTTTTGTACTCAACATCGTAGATGTCAAGCCCCTTTGCCTCGGCAAGCGGCAAAGCCGCGTTGTACACGGCGTCGGTCAGTTTTTCTTTTGCCATAACTACCTCCGTATGATTATTTCGCTGCCTAATAACCATGAAAGAGTGAGCTTATCGCTCACTCTTTCGCTGAATTACTATACACATCTTTATACATTCTACCACACAAATAGGAATAATGCAAGTGTTTTTTTTAATTTTTTATAACTTTTGTTGCTTTACCCATCATATTCCAATACTCGGCAGCTGCAAAAGCTCCGGAAACAGCATCACCGCGCACACAAATCCGCACACAGACACCACCGCCAAAAAGCCGCGCCGCGCCATTGTATTAATTTGTTTTTCCGATGAATCTTTCCATGACTGCCGCCGCCTGTGCTCTGGTGGCATTATCCGCCGGAGAGACGGTTGCCGCGCTTGTGCCGTTGATTATGCCCTTGCCTACGCACCAAGCCATTGGCGCAAACGCATATTCTGATATCAGGTGTTTGTCGGAATATCCGTCAATCGACGCGCCGAGTGATACGTCAATTCCCTTGTATGCCGCGTATCTCGCAAGTATCGCCGCCATCTGCTCTCTGGTGATAAGCTCGTCGGGAGCAAACTCCGCGTCGCTCACACCGAGCACTATGCCGTTTGTGTTTGCCCACGACACGGCTTTTTCGTACCAGCTGCCTGCCTCAATATCTGTAAAACGGTTTGCAAACGCCCTTTGGTTGCCGTCCGTCCTGTGCAGAATCGTCACAAACATTGCCCTTGTCAGCGGTGATTCCGGTTCAAATACAGTCTCCGATGTGCCGAGCATATATTTCTTGCCGTACATCAGCTTAACGCTGTCGTAGAACCAGTCGTCCTTTGCGACATCGATAAACGGAAGTTCGCTGTCCGTCACCGTTACGCCGCTGTCGCGGTTTCCGCTGCCCAAGCTGCCGGAAGAGACGCCGTCACCCGGGGTCGGGGCGGGAGTCGGGTCGGGTGCATCACTTGTAACGGTTATCACAGCATAGTCGTCAAGTCCGCTGTTTATCACCCTGTTGCCCTCAACTCTGCTGCCCGTGTCAAACAGCGCTGTAACCGCCGTCTCACCGGCTGTAACGGCTTTTACATTGCCGTCCGCAAGAGTTATCCTGCCTTTGTCGCCGATTACGCTCCATGTGAGCGAATCGCCGCCAACAGTGAATACTTCGCCACCGTCCGTTGTGAGCCTTGCGGAGAGCGTTGCCGAGCTGCCGCCGCTCAGTTCAATCCTCTTTTCGCCGTCCGTCAGCGAAATGGGCGCACCGTCCTTTAACAGCTCGAGCGATTTAAACGAATATGAACCCGAGCGAACCGCCGTCACGGTCAGGTACGATTTGTTGCCTGCCGCGTCTGCCGCCTCTATGGCGTGGGTCTTTGCAAACTCGCCGTCTGCCAGTCTTCCGCTGTAACTGAAAGTGCCGTTTGCACCGCGGTTGATGCCGTCCGCCGCACCGTCTGCCGTTAGAATAGCGGTCGGCTCTGTCACACCGTTAATCACGTAAGCGCCGCTCTCGTCCGCAAACACCGTGTTTGCGCCGAATATCGCCGTCTGCTCGCTCTCGGTGCTCTCCGCGCTCACCTGTGTGAGCGAGAGCACGGGCGCCGAAGTGTCTACGGTAAAGCCGAGCCTTGCGTCCTCATTCTCACTGCCGGGGAACAGAACATCTTTACCCGTGATGTGGTCCTTGTTCCGAGTGTACGCCGTAAAGTCTATTACAAAATCGCCGTCCTCCAGGTCATCAAGGGAGAAGCGGTGAACCCTCTTGGGAGTTCTGCCGCCGTCATACGCCTTAAGCCCGTTTACGGAAAGCTCCATGAACACTTCCGTGTCAAAGGTATACTCAACCGTCAAATCACGCTTGTTTATATACTCGCTGTCGGTATCAAAATCTGTTGTGATTGACTCAAGCTTGGGAAGTCTCGTGTCCGGCAGGAGCAATACGTCGGACGCAACCTTGCCCGAACCGTAATAATACAGATTTTTGTACTCATCTTCCCCGTCGAGCTTGCCGTACTCCTCGCGCAGAGTTTTAATCTCCACCTTATAATTTCTGCCCGGAATAAGACCCGATTCACTGCCTATTACAAAGCTTGAGCCTTTTTCAAACTGACCGAGCGCACCGTCAACCGCATTGCCGTTTTCGTCGGTTATCTGCGCGAGATAGTGCGTGTAGTCCGCGTCTGTCGGGTCGGTCGGTTTAACAAAGATTTTGCCGTTGCCGCCGTAGTTAATATGCACACTCTCAACCGCTTTCGGCAGCTTGGGGTTGACATACTCCAGCGCTTTAGGGTTGTCGTCGCCGCCGGCTATTGCAAGGCTTATGCCCGTCTGCGAGGAAATCGCGGTGACAACGTAATATGTGCCGCTCTCAAATGTATCCGGCAGTTTGATAACTTCGCCGCCGCTCTTTAGCTGTGCGTTGTCCTTGTGCAGAATGTTTATGCCCAGGCTGTTGCCGTTGTTTACAGATGTTTTTATCTTTTGGAGCACATTGGGGTCGTCTGTCAGATACACATCTATCGTGCCGCTCTCCTCGCCGCTGCCGCTTATGTCCCAATCAACGCCCAGGTTGGAATCCTGCTTGGACACGTGAGTGAATCTGCAGCTCTCTATCTCGTCGATGTCGTCAACGCCGTTCATGACAGGCGTGCCAAATCTGATATCAGAAGATGTGCTGCTCACAGTCCAGTATCCGTTTTGAATCCACTCTGCCTTAGTCACGGTGATGTAGATGTAGCTGCCGTCGTTCCTGTTCTGCACAGCCATGTTTCCGTTTCCGTTGCCGTCGTCCGCGGTGAGGGGCACGGTGAAATCAGCCGCACCGCCTGCCGTCGCGCTGTGCGACAGGGTGATGTTGTTTGCAGTCGGTATGCCGCCGCTGTATGGCACTTCTATCAGGAGGTTATCCTGACCCTTGGCGTTGTCAACCTTGATTGTGGTTTGGTTTGCGGCTGCCGCAAGCGTCGCCACAGGCGCAGATTCTATCGAATGGACGTTGATTCCGTAGAACCCGATTAAATCCTCGCTTGAGGATAGGCTCGCCAGCGCGCTCTCGCCCTTCGGCGGTGCGCTGAGGTCAATGTTCTTGCCGAAAGAAACCTTGTCGCCCCAGTAGTAGATAACGCCGAATTTTATGCCTATAATCTTGATATTTGCTCCGATAAACTGATTGGACACAGCCGCCTCAACTCCGGCAAGCTCCTTGCCGCCGAGCAGCGGCACACTATCCGGTATGCAGATAGAGGCGAAGATATATCCGTAAAAATAATTGTCCGCTATGTTTATCGTTATGCCGCCCTTTATCAACCCGTCAATGATGCTGACGTTGCCGTAAAGATTCAGTTCCCACGGTTCTATCCACCGCGCGGCTATGCCGGCGTTCAAATCGAGCAGCCTGTCGGTAAACTTGAGTTTCATCTCACCTGTGAGCGACATTCCCTCCAGGCTGACCTTGGCGTTGAAATCGCCTATCAGGGTGTTTATCGCTTCAAGCTGAGTAAACAGAAGTATCGTTATCGGCGGC
>CAJLYL010000083.1 GCA_905210855.1 uncultured Clostridia bacterium | reverse complement strand
CATTCGACCGCTTTGCCGGGGGGATTTTTTGCGTTTTATCTTATTATTCCGTCAGATATCGATTGCAGTGTTGTCACAAGCTCCTCGCTGAGGGGATCGTATTTTTCGTAAACAACGCCTGTTCCTGCGTTGTCGAGGTCGGTCACCTCTTTGTTTGCCGTGCCGGAGTCGAGCGAAATCTCACCCGGGCGGAAGCTGTTGCCCACCACAAGCATCTCAAACTGCGCTTTGCAGTCAAGCTTCTTTGACGGGCACAGCGGCTTGAGAGATTCCATATCCGACAGCAAAAACACCTTGATATATGAGCCCTCTGTCCTGTCCGGCTCAAATTCTATTGAGTTCATATTTTCTGCCGCGGCGCTGCCGAATATCGCCCTTATGTCACCGGCAGTCTTGCCGAATACGCCGTCGTCAGACTGCGCGGTTCCGTCGCATATCTTGCTTGTCGCAACAATATCCGTGCGTCCGGAGGGGTCACCGCTGCCGTTGGCGCCGGTGCCTATGCGGAGACCCGAATCCGCGCTTGCCTTGCCGGCATAGCCCTTTACCTCGGCGGTGGCGGCGCGCCCTCAGCCGCGCTTCATGGAGGGGAAAACCACCTCGCAGCGGTATATCGGCTGTCCCTTTTCGGAAAAGAGCGTTTCATATTCCGTCATGACATTGCCCTCGAATCCGCTGTTGTGCAAATCGAGGGTGATGTTCTTCATCATAAGCCCGTAAGCGGAAAATGAATTTAACGAAAATTCAAACAGCCTTGTGTTATCGGTCTTAAAATGTACCTCGCCGCCCGGCACAAGCATTTTTTCATATATTTTGAGAAAATTCTCGTGAGTGAGCCTGCGCTTTGCCTGGCGGCTCTTCTTCCACGGGTCGCAGAAGTTTATGTAAATCCGCTCAACCTCGTTTTCCGTCTCAAGCTGTGCAAGGGCGTTGGCGTCGCCTGCCGCAAATCGGACGTTGCCTATGCCCGCCGCCTTGATTTTTTCTGCCGCAAGCACAAGCACATCGAGATTCTTTTCTATGGCGAGATAGTTTATCTCCGGGTGGTTCGCCGCGGTCTCGGTGATGAATTTTCCCTTGCCGCAGCCTATTTCGACATGAATCGGGTTGTCGTTGTCAAACAGCGGTCTCAAGCCGTTTTCATATGTCCCGAGGCTTTCGGTAAAGAGCTCGGAGCACGCCGACAGTCTATCCTCGCGGTGCTTTTTCTTTCTCATTCTCATAATGTATGTCACTCCGTAATTTATTTTGTCATTCTTGAAACGAACATGAACAGTATAGCATATTTGAGCGGAATTGTCCACACAAAAAAGAAACACGTTTTTTGCCGCCGCTCCGTGCCGAGCGACACATAACATATGACCCGAGCCGCTGCCCAAAATATAATATACACCTCCTCGCCTTTGTGCGGAATCCGCGTTTTTCAAAAATCTTGCTGCTGCGTGCCGAGGCGTTTCGCCAAGGCGCGGTTCGTGTATGATTTATCGTCCGTCACCTCTTTAATCACGCGGACAAACGGCGGCAGAGCAAATTGCTCGTCCTCGCTGCACAGCTCAATCTCCGCATATGCCTTGTCCTCCCAAAACGGAAAAACGTCTATCTCAAAATACTTGCCACCGTACATAAGGCAATAGCGGCTTTTTTCTATCGCCGCATATCCGTCCTCCGCGCGCAGGGACAGGCTTTCATATTCCCCCTGTGTTATTTCGCGCTCTGTCTCTATGCGCTTCATGGCAGAGATGAATTTTTTCTCCGTGAGGAAGTATATGCTTCTGCCGTCCGCGTTTCTGCGGCGGATGCGTGCGCGCACGCCGTTTTCCTCCTTCAGGTACATCTGCTCTATGCTCACTCTGCGGCAGTTGGGCATATTTTCAAGCGCGTCGGCGTCGGGCATTTCTATCAGAAATTTCCGCTCTATTTCATACGGCCTGGGTATGCCGGCTATGTGTAGGATTTCTCTTTTGAGCATTTCGTTTTTGCCGCCGCCCCACACGGCGCGCAGATGAGGGTGACCCACCCATGCACACATTTTTGCGTTGGTGTCGGAGCAGTCGGCGGCGAATATGAATATCGCGGCATCGCAGCGGTTGATGTCCGCCCTCGGGTTGATGACGAGGGTCACGGCGGCAGAGTATTCGTCGATGATTTTTTTGCAGTATTCAATTGCCTGTATGTCTGATTCATCCTCAAGGATGATTGCTATTTCCTTGTCCATGATTGACCTCTTTTTTTAAAAATTATTTATATTTTGGCTCGGGGGTATGTTTTATTTTGACACGCATTGAGGCTTGTGCCGTATGTGTATGTATTTTTTATTTGGACTCCTCGGACAGCAGTGCGGCAGCGCTGAACTCGTCGTCTGAGAATAAAAAACACATACACATCCGTTGGCGCAAATGCACTTACTGCGCAAAGGCGAGGGTAATGTGTTGTGTGTCGGCGAGCACCATAGCGGCTGCGTGCCGAGCAGATACATAACACATGACCCGAGCTGCTGTCCAAAATATAATATACACCCCTCGCCATTGTAAAATACGGTGTACCGGCTCGGTGATGTATATTATATTTTGCAAACCACGCATACCGTGCGGCTGCTATCGGTTTTCAAAATATAATATACACCCCCTCGCCTTGCGCAGAGTCCGTGTTTGCTGCCTACATCGCCGTATACATGGAGTACAGTTTTGCGTACTCACCGCCCTTTGCGATAAGCTCCCCGTGCGTACCCGTCTCGCAAATGCCGTCTTCGTCGAGCACGATAATGCGCGTGGCGTTCTTAATCGTGGTCAGCCTATGCGCAATGGTAAGCGTGGTGCGCCCCTTTGCCAGCTTTTCGAGCGACTTTTGCACTATCAGTTCGCTCTCATTGTCCAGTGCGGATGTCGCCTCGTCAAGTATGAGTATCGGCGGATTTTTCAAAAACAGCCGCGCTATGGAGAGCCGCTGTTTCTGACCGCCGCTCAGACGGATGCCGCGCTCACCTATGTAGGTGTCATATCCGTCCGGCAAGTTCATTATGAAATCATGCGCTCCGGCAAGCTTTGCCGCCTCGATAACCTGCTCGCGCGCGGCGTCGGGCAAGCCGTAGCATATGTTGTCATACACCGAGCCGCAGAACATATACACATCCTGCTGCACCACGCCGATGTTGTCGCGCAGCGATTTCAGCGTCAGGCTCTTTATGTCGTATCCATCCACGGTTATCCTGCCGCCCTGTATGTCATAAAACCTCGGTATCAGGTTGCACAGCGTGGTTTTGCCGCCGCCGGACGGGCCTACAAAGGCAATGTTCTCTCCGCTGTTCACCGTCAGATTGATGTGCGAGAGCACATCGCCGTCCTCGTCGGTGTAGCGGAAGGTTACGTCTTCAAATTTTATGTCGCCGCGCACATCTTTCAGCTCCTGCGCGTCGGCGCTGTCTCTTATGTCTGCCGGCACATTCATTATCTCATAAAACCGCTCTATGCCCGTCATGCCGTTTTGAAACTGCTCGGTGAACTCCACTATCTTGCGGATTGAGGCGATGAGCGTCTGGATGTACAGCAGAAATGTCACCAGCTCCGGCGCGGAGATTTTTCCGTTTATCATGAACAGCGAACCGGCGACTATGACCGCAACATACATCACGCCGTCAAAGAATCTGGTGCAGCACTGGAAACGCGCCATGTATTTGTACGAAAGTTTTTTTATGTCGAAAAATTCCTTGTTACTCTTATCAAACTTCTCTTTTTCAAGCTCCTCGTTGGCAAAACTCTTTACCACGCGTATGCCGAGCAGGGTGTCCTCTATGTCGGCATTCAGCTCGCCCACGCGCCTGCGGCGCTCCTTAAATGCCGTTTTCATCGACTGACGGAAGAATCTCACCGAGATAAGCATCAGCGGCAGCAACATAAATATTATTATCGTCAGAAGCACATTTATGCGCGCCAATATAATGAAAGAACCCGTTATTTTTATCGCGGCGATGAACACCTCTTCGGGGAAATGGTGCGTAAATTCCGTTATGTCGAACAGATCTGTGGTGAGGCGCGACATTATCTGACCCACTTTTGTCTTGTCAAAATATGAGAAAGGCAGTTCCTGCAGATGCGCAAACAGGTCTTTGCGCATATCCGTCTCCAGCATTACGCCCATTGTGTGACCGATGTATGCCATGTAGTAGTTGGCGGCGGTGTCGATTATTTTTAGGAACAGATACACGCCGCCCAGGCGCAGCACATCGCTCATGATGAGCGTGGCGGTTGGCGAGAGCGCCGTGGATGTAATGTGTTTCACAATCAGCGGAAACACCAGTTCGCACACCGTTGTGAGCGCGGCGCAGAGCAGATCGACAAGCATTATGAGTATGTACGGTTTGTAATACGGCAAAAATTCTTTGAACATTGCCGCGGTTGAGGTTTTTTCTTTGTTCACGAAATCATCTCCTTGAATGATATTGTAACATATTTTCGGAAGAATATAAATAGTTTTTAGCGAAAAATAAAGTGATGTTGACATGATGTGGTGTTGCGGTAAAATCTTATGTGTGGTGTGTATGAGGTTTCGGTAATTTACGATAAGGTTGTAGGGGGCGATGCCTACATCGCCCCGAGAAAAGAGAGCAGACCAAGCGGGTCGATGAGGGCATCGACCCCTACCACACTGTTTTAGATATGCGGTTGTGTTGGTTGTGCGCACCGTTTTGCGCATAACATCACCGAAGAAACTGAATACAAACCTTGAAAAAAGCCGAAACCTTGCGCATTTGCGTGCGGTTTTTCTGTTGTGAGCGAAAAAATGTATACAATAAACCAAAAGTGTTCATTGCTATTCTTTGTACAAAATGCGATACTTAATGTATACAGAAAAATCGCTGCGGCGACGGCTCACGCGTCTGGCGCACGGTTAAAAAATTCATATTTTGAGGCTCCAACAGATCCGGGTTCTCTCGATAATAGCTATACCTCATATGCAACGGTGGGCACTACCCCCACACCATATCTCAAGGGCGGAATCGGCGGAAAAGACGGAGATGATCTCTCGGTGTATATGGAATATAAGAATGTTCCGAAAACAGGTTTTAACACGGGCAGCAAATATGCCAATCAGATTGCAGCTTCTGTTTATGTGCGAAGGATAGGCAAGGATAAAGATAATACGCCTGTAACAACAAAATTCAAAATATTTGTCAAAGATATACCGCAGGTCAACATTTGGATGGTAGGAAGATGGTATTCAGAAACCAATACAGGTGGATCTCCTGATTCTCAGTCGGTTTTTACAATTACAAACACATTGTATAAGAATAATGCTTGGAATGACATTGCAATTACTCTGAGGGTTGAAGACGGTAAGCCTATATATGATTATTACATCAACAATATATACTGTATGTCAACAACATCCGGTACCGGCAAAACTCCGGACTTGGTGAATACACATACATATCAGAGCAACAGAGTTCGCATACAGGTTCGTTTTCCTGCGCAGGCAAGTGAAACCATCAGGAATGGTATGGTTGCAATAGATGATTGCAGCGGTATGGATGGAAAATTTGACAGCTTGATTGATGATAACAGGTCATCTGAAACATATGCGGTTACGCAGGATTCATCATACGGATTTGATGACGCTTTGAAGAGTGTGAGTATCGCCAATCCGGCAGACTATATAAGTGATTACGGCAGTTCGGCACCGGCACAGGTACGCTGCTTGTTGACAACTGGCTGATATATGAAGGAACTGAGCCGCGGACAATCGGCAATGACGAATACACGGGCGGTCAGAGCAGGCTTGCAGTGACATTTTATCCGCGCACAAAGACCGCGGAGATAAACCTATATCGGCTCGCAGCATATGTTATGTATCTGCTCGGCACGCAGCCGCTATGGCGATAGCTGACACACAACATATGCCCCTCTCCTCTATTCGGAATTTGCGTTTTGCGGCATAGGTTGATGCCCACATCGCTCCGCACCTTAAAAATGCGCAAAATCTCGTGCGCACACCGCCATATTTTCTGCAAAGTGGTACATTGAATTTTTTAGCCCTTTAGGTGTATAATAACGATAAACAAAAATAATCAAAGGGTGATTGATATGTCAAAATACAGTGTTTATCTTCCGAGCTATTCCGTCGGCACCGACGCCTACGCCGACATTCCCCGTGTAACAAGGTTTTTCGGCAAAAAAGCCGTTGTCATCGGCGGCAAGACCGCCATGGCAAAATCAAGAGCCGCGCTTGAGGAAGGCGTTAAAAACTCCGACACGGAAATAACCGATTTTATATGGTACGGCGGTGACTCAACCTATGCCAATGTAGATATGCTCATGGCAAACGACGCCGTGCGCAATGCCGACATGATATTCGCGGTCGGCGGCGGACGTGCCATAGACACCGTCAAATGCGTTGCGGACAAGCTTGACAAGCCGCTGTTCACATTTCCGACGGTTGCGTCCAACTGCGCTCCCGTTACTGCCATAGCCGTGTTCTATAATGACGACGGCAGCTTTTGCGATTACTATTATCCCAAGCTCGCCAACCACTGCTTCATAAACACCGCCGTGATAAGCGATTCGCCTGAGCAGCTGCTCTGGGCAGGCATCGGCGACGCGCTGAGCAAGGAATGTGAGGTGGAATTTGCATCGAGAGGCATAGACCTCGCGCACACTCCCCTTATGGGCAGACAGCTGTGCCGCGTGTGTACCGAGCCGCTCCTCAAATACGGCAGGGAGGCGCTCGATTCCATACGTACTCATACGCCGTCGTTTGCGCTTGAACAAGTTACTCTCGACATAATCGTCTCCACCGGCATTGTGTCCAACATGATGACAACCAAGGACGACTATTATTATAACTCCACGCTGGCGCACTGTGTATACTACGGCGCGACGGTGACGAAAAACGGTCACAGGCATCTGCACGGGGAGATTGTCTCTCTCGGAGTGCTCTGCCTGCTCGAATATGATAATCAGGAGGAAAGTCTGAAACGGATAATGGAGTTCAACCGCAGCATAGGTCTGCCGATATGCTTTGACGACATAGGCATTTCGGAGGATGAATTCGGCGTCATGGCGGACAAGTTCACTCAATCAACCGAGTGGGCGCATATGCCGCAGGGCGTGACGCGCGAAAAATATATTGAAGCGATGAAAAAGCTTAATAAGCGCGGCAGGGCTGTTAGAGGAAAATAAAAAAAGTGGGTATTGGGGCGTTACGGGGCGAT
>CAJLYL010000082.1 GCA_905210855.1 uncultured Clostridia bacterium | reverse complement strand
CCCCCCCGAGACGGTAGGCAATCTTTTTTTACATCCCCTCAGTCATTATGTTTGATTTTTTAAATCAAGCATAATGACAGCTCCCCTTTGCACAGGGGAGCCTTTCGCACAACGCGGAATTTCCCCCTGAGCCGATACATAGTCTTAATTTTAAAATCCGCCATATTCAGCCCGAGGGCTGAATATGGCGGATTTTAAGCTGTGCCGTTAAATATTAACCTTCCACACACGGAGCATATCGGAGGTGCCGCTCTGACCAACATCCGAACCGCCGGTGAACACTATGATGTCGCCGTTGCGCACAAGGTTTGCGCCCAGCACCTTTGCCGCCGCGGAGCGGAACAGTTTGTCCGCGGAATCCACCACATCGTTCATAATCGGGAATACGCCCCAGCTGAGCGCAAGTTGATTGTAGTTCTTGCGGCAGGCGGTCGCCGATATTATGGGGCATTCGGGGCGGAATTTGGAGAGCATACGCGCCGTGTGACCCGTCCTGGTGAGCGCCACAATGGCGGTCGCCTTGAGGTCGAGCGCCGTGGTGCACGCCGCGTGGCACACCGCGTCCGTCACGGTGCTGTTTTTTACGCGCTCTTTGGTGAAGCGGTGTTCGTAGTTTATGCAGCTCTCGGTGGACTCGGCTATGTTGGACATAGCCACCACGCTGTCCACGGGGTACGCGCCGGCAGCTGTCTCTCCGGAGAGCATTATCGCGCTTGTGCCATCGTACACGGCGTTTGCCACGTCGGATACCTCGGCTCTGGTCGGACGCGGATTGTGCATCATGGAGTCGAGCATCTGGGTCGCGGTGATTGCCATTTTGCCTGCGGCATAGCATTTTTTTATGAGGGTTTTCTGTATGCTGGGCAGCTTTTCAAACGATATCTCCACACCCATGTCGCCGCGCGCAATCATTATGCCGTTGGCGAGTGCAAGTATCTCGTCGGAGTTCTGCACACCCTCGCTGTTTTCTATCTTTGCAATGATTTTTATATCCTCGCCGCCGTTGGTGTTGAGGATGTCTTTCACGTCCTTTACATCGTCCGCCCTGCGCACGAATGACGCGGCAATAAAGTCAACGTCGTTTTTTATGCCGAATATGATGTCGTCTCTGTCGCGCTCGGTCATGTAGGGCATTTCAAGGTTTATCCCCGGCAGGTTTATGCTCTTTTTGTCGGACAGGAATCCGCCATTGCGCACGGTGCAGTCGATCTCATCCGCGCTTGTTTTGTCAACATACAGCTCTATCAGTCCGTCGTCTATGAGTATGCGGTCGCCCTCTTTCACATGGTAGGGCAGCTCGGCGTAGCTCACGGAGACTTTTGTTTCGTCTCCGGCGGTTTCGGTGGTGGTGAGGGTGAATTTCTGCCCCTCGTGCAGCTCTATTTTGCCGTTGGCAAAAGTGCCTATTCTTATCTCGGGACCTTTTGTGTCCAGGAGGATGCCTATGGGTACATTCATCTCCTCGCGCAGTTTTTTAACCATGTTGATGCGCTTTAGCTGCTTTTCGTGAGTATCGTGCGAAAAATTCAGCCGCGCCACATTCATGCCGGCTTTTATCATGCTGCGCAGGACGTTTTCGTCGTCCGTCGCAGGGCCGAGGGTACATATGATCTTTGTTTTTCTCATATAGAATCACTCCTTGTGGATTATTGTTGGTTTATTTTGTCATCTCATTGTAATGATATGTTGACGTAAATGCGGATTTGTGTTTAATTATGAATTATGCATTACGCATTCATAATTATATTCCAAACCCTACCCATCATACATGATACCAAAACCGCGGCAAAGTTTCAACAACGAAAATATCTCTTTGGAATTAATACACAAAAGAAACGCCCCTGCGCAAAAATTTTTGAAAGATACGAAAAAAATAAATTAATCTTTTCAAAACTATTGACACGAACAGACAAAAAATATATAATATTTTTTGTTTAGAAATTCTAAACAAAAAATTTACTATTACAAAAAGGTGTTGTTTTATGGATATCGGCAATAAGCTGAAGCAGCTGCGCATACGCAACGGACTCACACAGGAGGAATTAGCTGACAGAAGCGAGCTTTCCAAGGGTTTTATCTCTCAGATAGAGCGCAACCTCGCCTCGCCGTCGATCGCCACCCTGTCCGATTTGCTGCAGTGCCTCGGCACCGATTTGAAAGCGTTTTTTAACGACGCGGAGGATGACGATGTGGTGTTCACCAAGGACGACGCATTTGTCAAGCAGAATGCGGAGAGCGGCTGCACGATAAACTGGATTGTGCCAAACGCGCAAAAGCGCGACATGGAGCCTATCGTGGTGGAGTTTGAACCCGGGGGCAAGTCGTACGAGGACTATCCGCACGAGGGCGAGGAGTTCGGCTATGTGCTGTCGGGGGCGATAGACCTCATCATAGGCAGCAAAAAGCACCGCGTAAACAAAGGCGAGTGCTTCTATTTCAAGGCGAACCGCTACCACAGCATTACAAACAGCCGCAAGACGCGCGCTGTGATAATATGGATATGCACACCGCCGAATTTTTGATGTCCAAAAATAAGGCTCGGTTATGAAAAAATAATTGCGGCGGCTGTCGGTATGTATTTTATTTTAAGCCGCTCGGACAGCTTGCGGCAGCGCAGAACTCGCTTTGCTAAAATAAAATACATACCGGCAGCCTTATTAATACTTTGTGGGATTCCCACCGAAAGGATGATGTACAAATGGGCGATTATCTGATTGAACTGAAAAACGTCTGTAAGACCTTCGACGACACGAAGGTGCTCCAAAATATAAATTTGCAGCTGTGCGAAAACGAATTTCTCACGCTGCTCGGCCCGTCCGGCTGCGGCAAATCGACCATACTGCGCATAATAGCCGGCTTTGAGGCGCCCACCTCGGGTCAGGTGCTCTTCGGCGGCGAGGATTTGTCTAAGATACCGCCGTACAAGAGGAAAGTAAACACTGTTTTTCAGAAATACGCGCTTTTTCCTCACATGGATGTGTACGAAAACATCGCTTTCGGTCTGCGCATAAATAAAGTTGACGGCAAGGAGATTGACCGCAAGGTAAAAAAAGTGCTTGAGATGGTTAATCTCTCGGGCTTTGAAAGACGGCGGACAAATCAGCTCTCCGGCGGTCAGCAGCAGAGGGTTGCCATAGCCAGGGCAATTGTCAACGAGCCGAGTGTGCTCCTGCTTGACGAGCCGCTGGCGGCGCTCGACCTCAAGCTGCGCAAGGGTATGCAGCTTGAGCTTAAAAATATGCAAAAGGAACTCGGCATAACCTTTGTGTATGTGACCCATGACCAGGAGGAAGCGCTCACCATGTCCGACTCCATAGTGGTTATGAGAGAGGGCACAATTCAGCAGATAGGCAAGCCGGACGACATATACAACGAGCCGGTAAACGCCTATGTTGCCGATTTCATCGGTCAGAGCAACATAGTGGACGGCATAATGAAGCAAGACTGCCTTGTCAATTTCTGCGGTGCGGACATGGAGTGCGTGGACAAAGGTTTCGGCGAAAACGAAAATGTTGACGTTGTCATCCGCCCCGAGGATATCTATCTGCTCGAACCGAATGTCTGTAAGATAACCGGCAGGGTAACGTCGGTCATATTCAAGGGTGTTCATTACGAAATGACGGTTGAAGCAGGCGGATTTAAGTGGATAGTGCACGACACCACCATGTTCCCCGCCGGCAAGGAAGTCGGCGTGTTCGTCAAGCCGTTTGATATACATATAATGAAGAAATGAGGTGAGCCGCTTGTACAAAAAATCACTTTCATATCCGCATCTTGTCTGGATGACGCTGTTTGTCGTCGTGCCGATAGTGCTCGTGCTCATATACAGTTTCACAGCGCCGGACGCCGGCGGAGCAATGCGGTTTACGCTGTCCAACTATGCGAATTTCTTTAATGTCACATACATGAAGATCTTTCTCGATTCGCTTGTGATTGCGCTGCTCAGCTCGTTTTACTGCGTGCTCTTCGGCTATGCTGCGGCAATGATTCTTGCCAACCGCGACCGTGAGCGCATGAGACTGGGCAAAAAAAGCAGCGGAATGCTCATGCTCTTTATAATGCCCATGTGGATGAACATGATACTGCGGACGTATTCGTGGCTGACGATACTGGAGAAAAACGGACTGCTCAACAGTCTGCTCAAGGCGCTGTCCATGCCCGAGGTGAACCTGCTCTACACCCGTGCGGCGGTGGTGCTCGGCATGGTGTACGACTTTTTGCCGTTTATGATTCTGCCGATATACTCGGTGCTGATAAAGATAGACGAGAGCGTCATAGAGGCGGCGCAGGATCTGGGCGCAAACTCGGTCAAGGTGTTCTTCAAGGTGATTATGCCGCTGAGCATACCGGGCATAATATCGGGGTTCACCATGGTTTTTCTGCCGTCGATAACGACCTTTTATATATCAAACATCTTCGGCGGCAGCAAGGTTATGCTGATAGGCAATGTAATTGAGGAGAGATTTCTCGTTGCCGACGACTGGAATTTCGGATCGGCAATGTCCATAATAATGATGATACTGGTGTTTATGTCAATGAAGATTATGAATCTGTTTGACAAGAGCAACGAAAACCCGGGTGTCTTTTAAGGGGGTGCGGAAATGAAAAATGAAAAATTGAAACGCGCATTTGAAAATGTGTATATGTTCCTGCTGTTTTTGTTCTTCTATGCGCCCATAGTCGTGCTCATGGTTATGTCGTTCAACAGCTCAAAATCGCGTGGCAGCTGGGGCGGATTTTCGCTAAAGTGGTACGCCGAGATGCTCTCGGACGCTCAGCTCATGGCGGCTATGCGCACAACCCTCATTGTGGGGGTGCTCTCCGCGCTCATCTCCACGGTGATAGGCACTGCGGCGGCAATCGGTATTCGCGGCTTTCGCCGCAAGCCGATTAAGACGGTTATCACCAACATAACCAACATCCCCATGGTCAGCTCCGAGCTGGTTATGGGTGTGTCGCTCATGATACTGTTCATCGCCGTCGGGCTGCCGCGCGGTATGTTCACCATGCTGCTGTCGCATATCACATTTAACATTCCGTATGTGATACTGTCCGTCACGCCCAAGCTCATTCAGCTGGACGACAGTATGTACGAGGCGGCCATAGACCTCGGCGCAAAGCCCTTTTATGCTTTCTGCAGGGTGGTTATGCCCGAGATAAGCCCCGGCATTGTGAATGCTCTGCTCATATCTTTCACGCTGTCGATAGATGATTTTGTGATAAGCTTTTTCACCACGGGCAACGGCGTGTCGAACCTCTCAACCTATGTGTACGCAATGGCAAAGAGGCTCAACCCCAAGATAAACGCCCTGTCAACGGTAATGTTCGTTCTTGTGATGCTGCTGCTGTTTATCATAAACAAGCGCTCATCAAAGGATAAATCAGATAATATTTTAATGGAGGTAGACGGCTAATGAAAAAAACTTTTAAGGTAATCTGCGCACTGCTCACCCTTGCCGTAATGTGCTCGGCGCTCGTCGGCTGCGGGGGCGAAAAAACTGTTCTCAACATCTACAATGTGGGCGACTACATCGACACGGATGTCATCAAGATGTTTGAAAAAGAGAACCCCGGCATAAAGATAAATTACGAAACTTTCTACACCAACGAAGAGATGTACATCAAGGTAGCCAACAAGAGCACGGCGTATGACGTCATTGTGCCGTCGGACTACATGGTAGAGCGCCTCATCAGCGAGGATTTGCTCTATGAGATAGACTACAACAACGTGCCCAACATGAAAAACATCGGCACTCAGTACCTCGACAAGGACTACGACCCGGGCAACAAATACTCCGTACCCTATATGTGGGGCACAATGGGTGTGCTCTACAACAAGACCATGGTGGACGAACCCGTGACAAGCTGGAAAATCCTCTGGGACGAGAAGTACAAGGACAAAATCTTTATGTACAATTCCGAGAGAGACACCATTGCCATCACGCTTAGGATGCTCGGCTACTCCATGAACTCCAAGGACGACGCGGAGCTTAACGCGGCGCGCGACGCACTCATTGCGCAAAAGGATCTTGTGCTCGCATACTGCGGCGACGAGGTAAAGGACAAGATGATAGCCAACGATGGCGCAATGACCATTGCGTGGTCGGGCGACGCTTTCTACTGCATAGATGAGAATCCCGACCTTGCCTACGCCATTCCCGAAGAGGGCTCAAACCTGTGGTTTGATTCCCTTGTAATCCCCAAGACAAGTCAGCACAAGGCGGAGGCGGAAAAATTCATCGACTTTATGTGCCGCCCCGAGATTGCCAAGATGAATGCGGAGTACATCGGTTATTCCACGGCAAACGAGGCTGGCAGAGAGCTGCTTGATGACGAGATAAAGAACGATCCGCTCAGATATCCTGACCTGTCGGCGCTTAATAACATGGAAGTGTTCAGATACGACAAGGAGCTCTCGAGAAAGAATGCGGATATCTGGCAGCAGATAAAAATCAGTGAGTGAGCCAACCTTTCGCACAAATAAACACTTCACAGTGAGGCTCCCCTGTGCAAGGGGAGCTGTCACCGTAGGTGACTGAGGGGTTGTAAAAATGGTTGCGTACCGGCTCGGTGGTATATATTTTATTTTGGCTCGCTCAGACAGCAGTGCGGTAGCGCTGAACTCGCTAACTCAAAATAAAATACACGCCCCCTCGCCTATTCGTATATTCATTCAAGGGAACATAAATCAAAACCATGAACAAAAAAAATCTTAAAAACTTTGCCGTCTTTGCGCGCGCAGAGACTGACAAACTCGGGCGCGGAGCGGACGAGATAAAATCGGCTTTTGTCTCCATGCTGATGAATGGGTTTGCCGCCTCCCGCGGCGCGGCGGAGCACCATGACGACAGCACTATTCCCGAATATATTAAACAAAAGTTTTCCTCGGACATTCTGTTCGGGGAGCTTTCGCATATAGAAAATATCGGCTGGATTTTTCAGTATTTTGTGGACGCGGACAGGGCGCAGGCGGTGGACGCCATAGGCGGATACGATGTGGACGACGCGGCTGTTACGGCGGCGACCCAGGTGTTCACTCCCGAGTGGATTGCAAAATTTTTGGTTGACAATTCCCTCGGCAGGATTTTCGCGCAAATCGGCTTTGACGTGAGCGAACTCGGTTATCTTGTGATGCCGCGCGCGGAATCCGATGTTTCGTCAGCCGGCAACAGCGAAAAATCCGAAAAACTTGAAAAACTTGAAAAACTTGAAATAATAACTTTTTTTGACCCATGCTGCGGCAGCGGAAACATCCTCGCGTATGCATTCGATGTGTTCATGAATATGTACGCGCAGTGCGGCTTGACCGCCGCTGACGCGGTGAACAGAATTTCAAAAAATCTCTTCGGCGCGG
>CAJLYL010000081.1 GCA_905210855.1 uncultured Clostridia bacterium | reverse complement strand
CCCTGTGCAAGGGTGCGGGTTGCCGGTGGCAACCGTTTATCGCCGACCGAACCCGCAGGTGAGAACACCCCCCTTCACCAAACCAAACACAAAAACAAGGAGAAAATATGCGACTTGACAAATACCTTGCCGACAGCGGCGTCGGCACAAGAAAGGAAATTAAATCCCTCGTGCGCTCGGGCGCCGTCACCGTTGACGGCGCCCCTGTCCGCGACCCGTCGTTTCATGTGCCCGACGCCGCGGCAGTGTGCATAAACGGCAAAAAAATCGGCTACAAAAAATACATCTGCATAATGATGAACAAACCCGACGGCTATGTGAGCGCAACTTATGACAAGCGCCTGCCCGTCGTGACGGATTTGCTGGACAGCTATTCGCTCAGTTTTGAGCCGTTTCCGGCAGGGCGGCTTGACATAGACACCGAGGGTATGCTCATTCTCACAAACGACGGCGCGCTCTGCCACAGAATACTCTCGCCGAAAAAACATATCCGCAAAAAATATCTGGCGCAGACCGACCTGCCGATTACCGATGACGACGTAGCTGCGTTTGAGCGCGGAGTAACGCTTGACGACGGCTATGTGTGCATGGCTGCACTCTTAGAACGCGCAGACGGGGCAAATCAAAGCTTCGTTACCCTGTGCGAGGGCAAATTTCATCAGGTAAAGCGTATGTTTGAGGCAAGGGGCAAAACCGTGACTTACCTTAAGCGCGTCAGAATGGGCAATCTGCCGCTTGACGAAAACCTGAAGACAGGCGAGTACAGAGAGCTGACCGATGAAGAAATTGACAAATTAGAGGAGAAATAACATGAATGAGATAAAAATAATCAGCGCGGAGCTCGGATTGCAGCCGTGGCAGGTTGAGAACACCGTAAAGCTCATTGACGAAGGCAACACCATTCCTTTTATAGCGCGCTACCGCAAAGAGGCGACCGGCTCGCTTGACGATGCGGTTTTGCGTGAATTCGGCGCACGGCTCGAATATCTGCGCTCGCTCGACGCGCGCCGCAGCGAGATTGTCAAGCTGATAGACGAGCAGGGCAAGCTCACGGATGAACTGAAGCTCAAAATAGACGCTGCGCTCACCCTGGCAGAGCTTGAGGACATCTATCGCCCCTATCGCCCGAAGAGGCGCACCCGTGCGTCCATTGCCAAGGAGAGGGGGCTGGAGCCGCTGGCGGCAATTATCTGTGCGCAGGCGCAAAAGAGCGGCAATCCGCTCGACGTAGCCGCGGATTACATTGATGAAGAAAAGGGCGTGGAGTCCGCCGAGGCCGCGCTCGCCGGCGCGTGCGACATAATTGCCGAGATGATATCGGACGACGCGGACTACCGCAAATACATCAGGCAAAAAACCTTCTCCGACGGCTTAATAAGGAGCACGGGCACAACCGAGGACGATTCGGTGTACTCAATGTACTATGATTTTTCGCAGACGGTAAGGAGCGTTGCGCCGCACCGCGTACTTGCCATGAACAGAGGCGAAAAGGAGGGCTTCCTCAAGGTAAGCGTCGAGGCGGACGCAGAGGCAATAACAGCCTATCTGCGCAAAAAAATCATCCATCCGTCCATATTTGAGAGCATACTCACCGACACGGTGAACGACGCCTACAAACGCCTTATCGAGCCGTCAACAGAGCGCGAAATCCGCGCCGAGCTCACGGAAAAAGCGGAAAAAGAGGCAATAGGTCTTTTCTCAAAAAATCTGTATCATCTGCTCATGCAGCCGCCGTTTAAGGGGCTGCGCGTGCTCGGCGTTGACCCGGGCTACCGCACCGGCTGCAAGCTTGCCGTTGTGGACGACACGGGCATGGTGCGCAACACAGGGGTCATCTTTTGCACCCTGCCCCACCACGACAAGGAGAAGAGCGCGCGCATTGTGACGGAGCTTATAGAAAAATATGACGTAAACCTGGTTGCCATAGGCAACGGCACTGCTTCAAAGGAATCGGAGATATTCATCAGCGACGTGCTGCGCGGCATAGGGCGCGAGGTGTATTACACCATGGTTAGCGAGGCAGGCGCGTCCGTATACTCCGCGTCCAAGCTTGCGAGCGAGGAGTTCCCCGATTTCACCGTGGAGCAGCGCAGCGCCGCGTCCATAGCGCGCAGAATTCAGGACCCGCTCTCCGAGCTTGTAAAAATCGACCCCAAGGCAATCGGCGTGGGGCAGTATCAGCACGACATGAATCAAAAGGAGCTTTCGTCCGCGCTTGCCGGCGTGGTGGAAAACTGCGTAAACAGCGTGGGGGTTGACCTGAACACCGCCTCGGCGGCTCTGCTGTCCTATGTTGCCGGCATAAACGGCACCGTGGCGAAAAACATCGTGGCATACCGCGACGCCAACGGCAGATTTTCATCGCGGAAACAGCTGCTCAAGGTGTCCAAGCTCGGCGAAAAGGCATTTACGCAGTGCGCAGGATTTTTGAAGATAAGCGGCGCGGAGCAGGTGTTCGACTCCACAAGCGTACACCCCGAGTCATACGGCGTGGCGGCGGATTTGCTCGCAGCAGTCGGCTACACCGCCGACGATGTGCGCCGCGGCTCGCTCGGCGAGCTCAAACCGCGCATGAAAAAGATAGATATGAAAAAATTCTGCGCCGACCACGGCGTAGGTATGCCGACCGTGACGGACATTGCGGATTCCCTGCTCAAGCCCGACCGCGACCCCAGAGACGAGATGCCGCGCCCTGTGCTCATGAAAGATATTATGCAGCTTGAGGATTTGCGCCCCGGCATGGTGCTCACCGGCACGGTGCGCAACGTAATAGACTTCGGCGCCTTTGTGGATATCGGCGTTCACCAGGACGGCTTGGTGCATATTTCGCAGATAAGCAACTCCTATGTCAAGCACCCCACGGATGTGCTCGCTGTCGGGGATGTGGTAAAGGTGAAGGTGCTCGAGGTAAACAAGGATAAAAAACGGATATCGCTGACTATGAGAGATGTGTAGGGCTATTGGCTCACATTGGCTCGGGATGTATGTTGTGTATCGACTCGACACGCGACTGCGTCGCTATGGATCTCGCTGACACACAACATACATCTCTCGCCTTTGTGAAAAAAATCCGCACGTTTGTGAGGATTTTTTTGTTTGTCAGATTAAAAAATATGGTGCGGCAAAACGAAATCGTTTTGCCGCACCATATTTCTGTCAAAAAGCCGTCAGCCGGGCGGCCACTGCATATATCTGCCGGCAAGCAGATGAAAATGCAAATGCCCCACGGTCTGTCCGCCGTCCTTGCCGCAATTGTTCACAATGCGGAAACCGTCTTTGTCAAATCCCATGTCACGGGCAATTTTGCCTGCAACGCAGAATATGTGACCCACCACGGACGCGGATTCCTCATCCAGCTCCAGCGCGGATTTTATGTGTGCCTTGGGCACTATGAGGATATGCACCGGCGCTTCGGGATTAAGATCCTTAAAAGCGGCGACCCTGTCGTCCTCGTACACAAGCTTGGTGGGAATTTCGCCGTTGGCTATTTTGCAGAAAATACAATCTTCCATTTGTATCACCCCCGTGAATCAAAGTAATAAGATAACAGTGAAAAGTGAATATGTGACGTGCGGATTTTCCCGAGAGAAAATCCGTATCATTTTAAGGCGCCGGAGTGTATATTTAATTTGAGCGAGCGAGTTCTGCGCAACCGCACAGCTGTCCGAGCGAGCCAAAAACAAAATATACACTTCGCCGCCAATTATTTACATTAAATAAACTGCTCTGCCGCAGCAAGCGCCTCGTCAACCTTGGAGATGTCCTTGCCGCCTCCGCGCGCCATGTCGGGCTTGCCGCCGCCGCTGCCGCCCGCAATTGCCGACACGCCTTTTATAATCTTGCCTGCCGCAACGCCCTTTGCCACAGCGTCCTTGTTTGCCATGCACACAAAGCTTATCTTGCCGTCCTTCACTCCGCACAGCAGCACTGCCAGTGCGCCGTCCGCCTTGTCGCGGATTTGCTCCGCCGCAACTATCAGCTCGTTCATGTCCATGTCGTCTTTCTTCGCGGCAATCAGCTTTATGCCGTTTATCTCTTTTGCGCCTGCCATAATGTCCGCCGCCGCATTGCTTGCCAGCTTGGAGCGCATGGATTCCACCGTCCGCTGAGCCTCTTTCAGCTCCGCCACCGTCTTTTCGGCGCGCACGTCTATCTCGTTGACATTTGCCGATTTAAGAATCTGCGCCGTTTTTGAAATGAGAGCTTCTTTCTCTGCAATGAAGTCAAGCAGCGCAGTGCCCGTTATCGCCTCGATACGGCGAGTGCCTGCCGCAACGCCGGATTCGGACAGAATCTTGAATAACCCTGCCTGAGCGGTGTTTTTAAGATGTGTGCCGCCGCAGAATTCCATTGAATAGCCGCCCATGGTAACCACTCTTACCACCGCGCCGTATTTCTCGCCGAACTGCGCCGTTGCGCCGAGTTTTTTCGCCTCGTCTATGGGCAACTCTTTCACCTCTATCGGCATAGCCTCCATTATGGCGTTGTTCACCTTGTCCTCAGTCTGCTTTATCTGCTCGGGAGTCATAGCCTCAAAGTGTGAGAAATCGAATCTGAGGTGATGTGCGTTTACCTCGGAGCCTGCCTGTGCCACATGAACACCGAGCACCTCTTTGAGCGCCTTGTGCAGCAGATGAGTTGCGCTGTGGTTGCGGCATATCGCCATGCGGTTTGTCTTGCACACCGTCATGTGAACCTTTTCCTCAGTGTTGAGAGTGCCTTTTTCCACCTCGACAAAGTGCATATACACTCCGTTGCCGTTCTTTTTGGTGTCAACCACCTTTGCGCTTGCCTTGGCGGTGGTTATGCTGCCCTTATCGCCTGCCTGACCGCCCATTTCCGCATAGAAAGGACTGCGGTCGGTCACGATTATGCCGTGCTCGCCCTCGTTGATTGCCGCGGACATCTCGCCCTCTGTTGCCATAGCGATAACAGTCGCGTCTGCCTCAAGGTCATCATAGCCGACAAACTCCGTTGCCGCCGTGCCCTCAAAGCCGAATGCGGTGTCGTCGTCCCAGCTGGAGCCGTCCTTGCGCGCGGTGCGCGCCATTGTCTTCTGTCGGTCAAGCTCTTTGTCAAAGCCGTCTCTGTCCACTCCCATTCCGTTTTCCTCGCAGATCTCCACCGTGAGGTCAATCGGGAATCCGTAGGTATCGTTCAGCTTGAATGCCTTTTCTCCCGAGAGAACTCTTTCGCCGTTTTTCTTTGCCTCGGCGATGTATTCGTCCAGAATCTGCGTTCCGTTGTCTATCGTCTTTGCAAAGCGGTCTTCCTCTATTCTGATAATCTTCTTGATATAGTCTCTCTTTTCGTCCAGTTCGGGGTAACCCTGCTTGGATTCGTCAATAACCGTGTCGGCAACCTGATAGAGGAATTCTCCCTGTATGCCGAGCAGCTTGCCGTGTCTTGCGGCGCGGCGCAGCAGACGGCGGAGCACATAGCCTCTGCCCTCGTTGGATGGGATAACTCCGTCCGACACCATCATGACCGTGCTGCGGATGTGGTCTGTGATAACGCGCAGCGAAACATCCGTCTTGTCGTCCTTCTTGTACTCAACTCCGGCTATGCGCGATATGTGCTTCATAATGTTCTGCACCGTGTCAACCTCAAACAGATTGTCCACGCCCTGCACTATTGCCGCCAGGCGCTCAAGACCCATGCCCGTGTCTATGTTCGGGTGGTCAAGGCGGTTGTAGTTGCCGTCTTCATCTTTGTCAAACTGTGTGAACACCAGGTTCCACACTTCCATAAAGCGGTCGCAGTCGCAGCCGAGCTTGCAGTCCGGCTTGCCGCAGCTGTATTC
The DNA here is from genome assembly GCA_905210855.1 of uncultured Clostridia bacterium. GTDB lineage: Bacteria > Bacillota > Clostridia > UMGS1810 > UMGS1810 > RGIG4708. Next base: position 1,591 of record CAJLYL010000081.1, on the reverse strand, counting down.
AATGCCGCGGTCAACGTGAATCTCCGAGCAGGGGCCGCACGGGCCTGTGCCGTGCTCCCAAAAGTTGTCCTCTTTGCCCATCTTGACGACTCTCTCGGGCGATACACCTATCTCGTTTATCCAGATGTCGCGCGCCTCGTCGTCCTCCTCATATACGGTCACCCACAGCTTGTCCTCGGGCAGACCGACTACCTCGGTGAGGAACTCCCAGCCCCAGGCTATTGCCTCGCGCTTGAAGTAATCTCCGAATGAGAAGTTGCCCAGCATCTCAAAGAAAGTGCCGTGGCGCGCCGTCTTGCCCACGCACTCTATGTCGGGCGTTCTGATGCACTTCTGACAGGTGGTAACTCTCTTGCGCGGGGGAGTCTCCGCACCGGTGAACCATTTTTTCATCGGCGCCATGCCCGAGTTGATGAGCAAAAGGCTTGCGTCATTCTTCGGCACAAGCGAAAAACTGCCCAACCGCAGGCATCCCTTTGATTCAAAGTAGCTCAGGAACTTCTCTCTGAGGTCGTTTAATCCCATGTATTCCATCAATATCAATTCCTTTCAGCGGATTGTATCATTTGTCGGAACAAATTAATTCCAATACAGTTTATTGTATAACAAACCGAGGGCATTTGTCAACACCGCACGGCGTTTTTCGCCATTATTCATAAATTTTGTCGGCAATAAGCGCAAAATCGTCAAGAGACAGCGTTTCTCCGCGGCGGTTTGCGTCTATGCCGAGTGAGGAGAGCAGCTCTGTGATCTCCTGCTTGGATTTTGAAAATGCGCCGCTGTTTGCAAGCGCATTCGGCAATGTCTTGCGCCGCTGACCGAATGCCGCCTTCACCACGGTGAAATACCGCTTTACATCGCTCACATCCACCGCCGGTTTTTCGCGCAGTTTCAGCGCTATCACCGCCGATTCTACCTTGGGTTGGGGTATGAATGACGAGCGCGGCACTTTGGTTATCAGCTGCGGTATACTGTAAAAATTTACTGCAACGCTTATCGCGCCGTATTCCTTTGTGCCGGGCGCTGCGGCAAGGCGCTGCGCAACCTCCTTTTGAATCATGATGACTATTTCGTCTATGGGGAGTTTTTCCTCAAGCAGCATCATTATTATCGGCGTGGTGATGTAGTACGGCAGATTTGCCGCGACCTTAACCCGTGCGCCCTCGCCGAATTTCTCCTTTATAAGCTCTGCCGCATCGGTTTTCATTATGTCCGCGTGCACTATCTCAAGGTTGTCAAATTCCGCGGTGTTTTCGCGCAGCACGGGGATTACGCTGTCGTCAATCTCCACCGAGACGACTTTTTTTGCCGCGGCGCACAGCCGCTGGGTCAGCGTGCCGAAGCCGGGCCCGATTTCGAGCACGTTTGTGTCTTTGTCTATGGCGGCGGCGTCAATCATGGTGCCGAGCACGCGCTCGTCAATCAGAAAATTCTGACCAAGCGATTTTGAAAAGTGAAAACCGCTCTCCGCCAGGATTTCTTTCACAACAGCCGCCGAGGCTAAGTTTTTCATGTTATTTCTCCTTTTATATAAATAATGCATTAAGTGTGATTCTCTCGGGTCGATGTGGGCATCGACCCCTACCGCCAA
>CAJLYL010000080.1 GCA_905210855.1 uncultured Clostridia bacterium | reverse complement strand
CTGCTCGGCACGCAGCCGCTATGGCACTCGCTGACACACAACACATGACCCTCGCTTTGCGCATTAACTGCATTTGTGCCACCGGATGTGTATGTATTTTTTATTCTTAGACGACGAGTTCAGCGCAGGATTCCCAAAATAGTGGCAGCGCAGCGTGCTATTTTGGGAAAAAAGGAGAAACAGCAAAGCGAGTAAGCTGTAAATCTCCTGATTTGCAGCGCACGATGCGCGGCTTGTTTCGACACAGGCGGCAAGAATAAAAAATACATACACATCCGGCACAAGTTTTTATGCGTTTAAAATATATTCGCCCGATACGGTGCTGTGATGATTTGCGTTATCCCTCAAAAAACATTCGGGGCGACAAAATCGCCCCGATGAAAATTTGCTTTTTCAATAATTATGACAAATCCTGAACATAAATCGTTCTGGTGCCCTCGCTCGCCTTGGCTTCTGCCTTGGGAGCTTCAGCTCTGCCGTCACGAATCGCAAAGAATTTTTCCGCAACCTGGGGGAACAGCGCATAGCTGAGCACATCCTCCTCGCTCTTCGCTATGTCCTTGCACTCCTCGCGGTACTTGTCCAGCTCCGGCTCGAGCAGGTCTGCCGGTCTGCAAGTGATGACCTCGGCGTCGCCGATAGCCTTTTTGCGAACCTCTTCGTTCACCTCTGCCGGAAGCTGTCCGTACTCGCCGCGCAAAAGTCCCTTTGATTCCTTGGTTATCATCTTGTATCTCTCGCCGGATACCACATTAAGCACAGCCTGTGTGCCGACAATCTGGCTTGTGGGAGTAACAAGCGGAGGATAGCCAAAGTCTTTTCTTACTCTCGGAACTTCGGCAAGCACTTCATAGTACTTGTCCTCTGCATTCATCTGCTTGAGCTGTGAAATCAGGTTGGAGAGCATACCGCCCGGCACCTGATAGAGCAGCGTGTTTGTGTCAACATGGAGCACCTTGGGGTCAAGGCTGCCTCTCTCCTCCAGGTCCTTTGCAACCTTGCGGAAATGCTCTGCCGCCTTGCTCAGCTTGTTGAGGTCAAGACCGGTGTCTCTCTCCGTACCCTTGAGGGTTGCCACGAGCGATTCCGTAGCCGGATTGCTTGTGCCGTTTGCCATCGGCGAGAGCGCGCAGTCAACAATATCTACACCTGCCTGAGCAGCCATGAGGTTTGTCATGTCGCCCGTACCGGTGGTGTTGTGTGTGTGCAGATGAATCGGTACGCCCACGTTTTCCTTAAGCTTTTTAACCAGGCTGTATGCATCGTAAGGCAGCAAAAGGTTTGCCATGTCCTTGATGCAGATAGTGTCCGCACCCATTTTTTCAAGCTTCATTGCAAGCTTTACAAAATAGTCCTCGTTGTGAACTGGGCTGACAGTGTAGCTGATAGCCGTCTCGCAGATGCCGCCGTATTCCTTAACGAATTTTACGGCAGCCTCCAGGTTTCTGGGGTCGTTGAGCGCGTCAAAAATTCTCACAATGTCTATGCCGTTCTCAATGGATTTTTTGCAGAACTGCTCAACAACATCGTCCGCATAGTGCTTGTAGCCGAGGATGTTCTGTCCGCGGAAGAGCATTTGCAGCTTGGTGTTGGGCATATTTTTCTTGATGGTGCGCAGTCTCTCCCACGGGTCTTCGTTGAGGAATCTCATGCAGGAGTCAAATGTTGCGCCGCCCCAGCACTCCACGGAATAGTAGCCTATTTCGTCAAGCGTTTTGAGCGCCGGAAGCATATCTTCAATAGTCATTCGTGTTGCCGCCTGTGACTGGTGGGCATCACGAAGGATTGTATCTGTAATTAAAAGTTTTGACATAATATCATTCCCTTTCGTGGTATGTTGCCTTCTCCTCAAGGGGAAGCCTTAGTTTATGCAAACAATGCTAGGAGTACGCCGGCTGCTATTGCAGAGCCGATAACTCCGGCAACATTCGGGCCCATTGCGTGCATAAGCAGGAAGTTCTTCGGGTTCTCTTTCTGTCCCACAACCTGAGATACACGCGCCGCCATAGGCACTGCGGAAACGCCTGCCGAACCGATGAGCGGATTGATCTTGGTCTTGAGGAACAGATTCATGAATTTTGCAAGGAGCACACCGCCGGCTGTTCCCAGACCGAAAGCGACAACGCCCATTACAATAATCTTTATCGTCTGCAAGCTCAGGAAGGTGTCTGCGGTAGCGGTAGCACCGACAGATACGCCGAGGAATATTGTAACAATGTTCATCAGCTCGTTCTGAGCAGTCTTGGAGATTCTGTCCGCAACGCCGCACTCCTTGACTAAGTTACCAAACATCAGGCAGCCTACAAGCGGGCCTGCCGAGGGAACAAGAAGCGAAACGAAAGCCGTAACGACAATCGGGAACACAATCTTCTCTGTCTTGGACACGGTGCGCAGCGGTTTCATTACAATCTGTCTCTCCGCCTTGGTTGTGAGCGCCTTCATAATCGGCGGCTGAATAACCGGCACCAGAGCCATGTATGAATATGCGGCAACCGCGATAGGCCCGAGCAGATGCGGCGCAAGCTTGGTGGTTACGAAGATAGCCGTAGGGCCGTCCGCACCGCCGATGATGCCGATAGAACCTGACTCAGCACCTGTGAAGCCGAGGTATCTTGCCGCGATGAATGTTACGAATATACCCAGCTGAGCAGCCGCACCGAGCAGAAGGCTCTTGGGGTTGGCAATGAGCGGAGCAAAGTCCGTCATAGCGCCCACGCCCATGAAGATGAGGCAGGGGTATATGCCGAGCTTAACGCCGAGGTAAAGATAATCTATAAGCCCCGGGGTAAGGTTGTTTGACGCGTTGAACAAATCCCAGTGAACATGACCGTTTGCAAAAAGCTCCTCGTGGAACATATCTGCGCCCGGGAAGTTTGTCAGCAGCATACCGAATGCGATAGGTATGAGCAGCAGCGGCTCAAAGCCCCTGACAATGGCAAGGTAGAGCAGCACGCAGGAGATGAGCATCATGATGACGCATTTCCAGTTGTTCGCAAGCATAGAAAAGCCTGTCTGATGCAGGAAGTTTACAACAGCCGACGCAGCCGTTACAGGCTCGCTGTTGAACATATCCTTGAGTTCTATTTTCTCAGGAGTGTAGCCCTGAGCGGTGGTGTCGATTACCGGGTCGTTGACAATGTACTGAATCTGTCCGTCAACTTTCGGGTAAACGCCGTCGTTTTTAAAATCCTTAATCTTAGCCTTGTAAGAGAAGGTTACCTCTCCGCCGGGCTTGATCTCGCCGGTCTGTGCAACCTGGCTGAAATCTTCAAAATTTATTTCATTTTCATCAAAATCGGTGATTATGAGCGCAGCGGCAAGCAGATCCTTATCGCTGTTGTTCGCCATAACGACAGTTAATGTGTCTGTCTCTTGGTCGTAAGCAGTGCTCTTTATTGAAAGCGTGGTGTCTGCCGGAACATCGCTTCCTGCGGCAATGCAGGAATATGTAAATCCGACAACCATAATCATCAGCATAAGAGCAGCAAATATTCTTTTCTTCATTATTTTAGCTCCTTAATCTGAATTTCGTTTATTTTATTGTGCAAAGAACAGTGCCTGTCTCAACGGTTGCACCCTTGGCAACACAAACGGATGTAACCGTGCCGTCTGTTCCTGCCATAATCTCGTTCTCCATTTTCATAGCCTCGAGGATCATGAGAACCTGACCTTTTTTAACAACGTCGCCCTCTTTTACGTTAACCGCGAGGATGTTGCCGGGCATGGGGGCATTAATCTTTTCGCCCTCGCCTGCCGCAGCCGGAGCAGCTGCCGGGGCTGCCTTGGGAGCTGCCTGCGCAGCCTTTGCTTCCTGCTCACTGATAAGTTCGATGGAAATAGCATATTCTGTACCGTTTACTACTACTTTATAGTTTTTCATTGTTTTTACCTCTCTCTACCAAAAAATTTTTTTCAGACTTTCTTAAAAGATGTAACTCGGATGTTGCTTACATCCGTGCCGAGTTCCTCCGCAAGAACCGCGCAGACACCGGCGATGATTTCCTGTTTGTTTGCAATGGGGGCATTAGCCGACGGTGCAGATTGTGCCGGAGCACTAACAGGTTTTGCTTCTTCGGGTTTAACAAGTTTTTTGCACACTGCGCCCATTATGGAGCAGATGATGACTATGCAGATGAGACCTGCAAAAACTATGCCGAGTCCGAGAGCAACAACTATACCGTTTGATATTTCCATATTTCTTCCTCCTTTCAGTGAAAAAAGATGAATTTATGTAAAAAATTATGGTGCGGAAAGTGGAAAACGAAAAAAGCTCGGAGCTTTCCTTACCGATATTTTTAACAACAAATTATATTTATTATATCCCTATTTTGCAAAATTTCAATGCCTTTTTCAAACTTCTGTATGATTTATTAATATTTTGCGGCAAAAGAGAGATTTTTTGTCATGGTTTGCAAATGTGTTTGATATGTTGTGCATAATTTCCCGCAAGGCGAGGGGGTGTGTATTTTATTTTGAGCAAAGGATGTGTATGTGTTTTTTATTCTCAGAAGACGAGTTCAGCGCTACTGCACTGCTGTCCGAGGAGTCAAGAATAAAAAATACATACACAGACGGCACAAGTCTGCGTGCGTACACAAACACACCGAGCCGACACGCAAGCCTATTTTACATCCCCTCAGTCAGGCAGTATAAAACTGCCTGACAGCTCCCCTTGCACAGGGGAGCCTTTCGCTCGGGCGCAAACTCATTCTTACAGCCCTCAGCCCTTCATAAGATATGCAACCTCATTCGGATTCAGCCTGCGCCACTTGCCGAGGGGCAGATTGCCCAGAATAACGTTGCCCACCGCCACACGCCGCAGATAAACCACACGGTAGCCGATTGAGTCAAACATCTTGCGCACCTGTCGGTTGCGCCCCTCGTGAATGGTCAGCTCCACAAGCGCCTTGCCGTCCTGCGCGGAGATTAGCTCCGCCTTTGCCGGGGCGGTTTTTCTGCCGTCAATGTATACGCCGCGCTCGAGCTTTTCTATCTCGTAACGGTCGGGTATACCCGATATCACCGCCTGATAGATTTTTTTCTTTTCGTTGCTCGGGTGGGTCACCTTCTGCATAAAGTCGCCGTCGTTTGTCAGCAGCAGCAGCCCCTCGGTGTTGATGTCCAGCCTGCCCACGGGATAGAGCCGCTGCGGAATGTCGTCCACAAGCTCCATCACGGTGTTTCTGCCCTCGTCGTCACTCACGGTGGTGACATAGCCGACCGGCTTGTTCAGCATTATGTAAAGCTTTTTCTTCTCTTCATACACGGGAGAGCCGTCCACCTCTACAATGTCGCCCGGCGACACCTTGGTGCCCAAAGCGGTCACCACATCGCCGTTTACGCGCACCCTGCCGTCGGTTATCATCTTTTCCGCGGCGCGGCGCGACGCAACATTGCACTGCGCGAGATATTTCTGCAATCTCATTTCTTCATTTTTACCGCTGTCGCCCTGCATTGTGTCACCGCCTTTTTTTGAGAAAAAACACACTTCCCTATTGTATCATGTATATTATACCGCAAAATTTCGGAAATTACAATAGATTTGAAAAATTTTTTCGCATTTCGGACGTATTTCCGACAAAGTTCACTAAATGCGCAAATATGTATTGCAATGCGGCGGTTAAAGTAATATAATCAAAGGTATAAAAAACTATCAGAGCAGGTATCAAGCGTCGCGGTTCGCATGGATTGCGGCTGCCGCAGAATGGGAGTACAATCTGCGGCATTGAACGGTCGATTTTTCACGAGGTCACCGGTCAAGCGTGATATTACATCCGCTGATATAGGATAAATTGTTTTCTGTATCAGCCCCTGCACGGAAAGGGGTTATTTTTGTGAGAAAAAACAACAAGGTAAATAAACTGGTGCGCTGCGCCCTGCTGCTGGCAATCGCACTGGTGCTCAAAAGCTTCAGCTACATGGTGTATATGGGCGGCGGAGGCGGCATGAGGATTGGCGTGTCGGGATTCTTCACACGGCTTGCCGCAGTGCTGTTCGGGCCGGGGTACGGCGCGGCGGTGAGCGCGCTAAACGATATCATCGGCACGGTGATAAAGCCCGACGGGGCGTACATCTTTCCGCTCACTCTCACCGCGGCGGCAGGCGGCGCAATCGCCGGCGCAATTTTCCGCGCGGTGGAGCACACGGATACCGCCGTGCTAAAGAAAATATATCTCTGCCTTGCCGCGGCAATCGGAATTTCGGGAATATTTATCCACATAAACGCCGCGCTCATCCCCGACGGCGCAATAGGCGCGTGGATAGGCGGCTTCGGCAAAAAATCGGGATATTTCACCTATGGGGCGTATGTGATATGCGCTCTCGGGCTGATTTTTTATGCGGTCAACGCAATTATAGAGAAAAAATTGCAAAAGCCTTTTACGGAAAATTACATGAAAATGTTCGTGACGTTTTTCCTCGCCGATGTGCCCGTAACGACGGCAAACACCTTCATCCTCATGGCGTTTATTCCGGCACTCGGGAAACTGCCGTTTTGGAGCTTTTATCTGCCGAGACTGGCGCAGGAGCTTCTGTCGGTGCTTGTGTCGTCGTATTTTGTGGCATATCTGCATTGGGTGTGTACAAGGCACGGGCTTAACGAATAAAAGTTGTCAGGTTTTTGGGGAGTTTGGAGCAGCAACGGACCGTTGGCTACTTCACAACTCCCTTTTTGAGCAGCACATTTGCATACAGCGCGCCCTCTCCGGTGGCAATCACCGCATAGGCCTTCCTTGCGCGCTCATAAAACGCAAAACGCTCTATTTGGTCAAACTCCGCGTCGCTGTACTGCGCCGCGATTTTTTTGTATTCATCCCATATTGGCTTCTCCACGGGGTCGCCGTCCGCCACAGCCATGAGATAGAGCGGCTGTTCGTATGTGTCGAGCGGCAAAAGTTTCAGCACCGCGTCAAGCACCTCGCACGCACCGTTGCCCGTCAGATACACCACCCTCTGACCCACGCTTGCCGACGGAAAATTGCCGTCCGCGATTACGATTTCGTCGCCGTGACCCATCTCACAAAGGATTTTGAGCAGCTCCGGCGGTATTATTTTAGGTATGTTTTTCAGCATGATTTTTCCCTCCGTGTATTTTGGTATAACTTGATTATAAATGCTCGGATAAGAAAATACTTGTGGTATGTTAGGATTTTGTGTGGGGATATTATGATTTTCGCTTGAGGACACCTCATAGGGTGAGGGGAGGTTAAATTAACACAGCGGCAAAATTAAATCGGTTGTGAAATAATTTGCTTAACGCAAATTGTGAATTGAAATTTGCCTTTAACATCCGCTTTAGCGGATATTTCACACGCCGCAGGCGCTCTCGCAAAAAGGGGCAGCGAAAGTGAGCCGTTGTGAGCGCGCTTGCAAGCAAACAGGCGAGCCGAGCGTGCC
>CAJLYL010000079.1 GCA_905210855.1 uncultured Clostridia bacterium | reverse complement strand
TGTTCTTTGGCTCATGCATATGTTGTGTATCTGCTCGGCACGCAGCCGCTATGGCGCTCGCCGACACACAACATATGTCCCTCGCCCTTGCGCGAAAGTCCGCGTTTCGGCTCGGGGCACAAACCAAAAACATATTTACATAATCAATTTGGAGGTGAATCTCATGTCAACAATAGCTGCCGTATCCACGCCGCCGGGCGAGGGGGGCATATCCATAATAAGAATAAGCGGAGATGAGGCAATAGCAGTTGCCGACAGAATCTTTCGCAATCCTCGCGGCAAACGCCTCTGCGGCGCCGCGGCAAACACAGTGAGCTACGGTCACGCGCTTGCTGCGGACGGCTCTGTTGCCGACGAGGTGCTCGTCACCGTGTTTCGCGCACCTCACAGCTACACCGGAGAGGACGTCGCCGAGATAAACTGTCACGGCGGCATGATAAGCACCCGAGAGATTCTCTCCGCTGCCATTGCCGCAGGAGCGCACCCTGCCGCCCCGGGTGAATTTACAAAGAGGGCTTTCCTCAACGGGCGGATAGACCTCGCCCAGGCGGAATCCGTAATAGACATTATCAATTCCACGTCGAATCTGTCGCACACCGTTGCGGTTAATCAGCTCGGCGGCGCACTCTCGCATGAGATAAACGCTATCCGCGAAAAGCTGCTGTCGCTGCTTGCGCACATTCAGGTGCTGATAGATTACCCCGACGAGGAGCTTGAACCGCTCAGCGGTGAGGAGTTTGATTCGACCCTTGCGGCTGCGCTCGGCAGTGTGCGCAAACTGCTGTCCACCGCCGACGGCGGAGCGATAATAAGGGGCGGCGTTGCCACGGCTATTGTCGGCAAGCCGAATGTGGGCAAATCCAGTCTGCTTAATCTCCTGTCCGGGTACGACAGGGCAATCGTCACAGACATTGCAGGCACAACCCGTGACGCCATAGAGGAGAGCGTAAACCTGGGCAGCGTGTCGCTGCGCCTTGCGGACACTGCCGGCATACATGAGACGGACGATGTGATAGAGAACATCGGCGTGGATAAATCCAAAAAATATATCAGTGATTCTCAGCTTGTGCTCTTTGTGGCGGACGGCAAATCGCCGCTCGATGACGACGACCGCGCCATAATAGATGCAATCGGCGGCAAACGCGCCATTGCGCTGATTAACAAGACCGAGGACGGCTGCGCCTTTGAACCGTCGCAGCTCGGCGGCTTTGAGAGGGTGATAATGTTCTCCGTGTACGCCAAAAAAGGCGTTGAGGAGCTGACCCGAACCGTCGAAGATATGTTTGACATAGGCAAAATATCAAACGGCGACGGCGGCGTGGTGACAAACGTCCGCCACAAGGACGCGCTTATGCGCGCGGAAAAATTCCTTGAATCCGCCCTGGGAGCGCTGCGCTCGGGTATTCCACAGGACATGATTTCCGTGGATATACAGTCGGCGGTATCGTCGCTCGGCGAGATAGTCGGTCAGACGGTGGGAGAAGAAGTTGTTGACAGAATTTTTCATAATTTCTGTCTGGGAAAATAGGAGTTGATTCGATATGAAGGAATATTTTGGCGGCGAGTACGCCGTTGCCGTAATCGGCGGCGGTCATGCAGGCTGCGAGGCTGCGCTCGCCTGTGCAAGGCTGGGCGTGCCCACTGTTATGTTTGCGATAAACCTCGATTCCATAGCGAATATGTTTTGCAACCCGTGCATAGGCGGCACGGCAAAAGGTCATCTTGTGCGCGAGATAGACGCCCTCGGCGGCGAAATGGGCAAGAACGCCGACAAGACCTTTATTCAGTCGAGGATTCTCAACCTGAGCAAAGGCCCGGCGGTGTATTCGCTGCGTGTACAGTCGGACAGAAAAAAATATCAGCAGGAGATGAAACACACCCTTGAGTTACAGAAAAATCTCGATGTAAAGCAGGCGGAGGTAGTCGAGATAGGCTTTGACGAAAACAACAGGGTTGCGTCGGTGCTGACCCACTTGGGCGCGAGATACTCCGTCAAGGCGGCGATTGTGGCGACGGGCACCTTCCTCAAAGGCAAGGTGATAGTGGGCGACTGCTGCTACGACAGCGGGCCGGACGGCATTTTTCCGTCCAATGCGCTCTCCGATTGCCTGAAGAAAGCCGGCATACCGCTTATGCGCTTTAAGACCGGCACTCCGGCGAGGGTGAACAGGCGCAGCATAGATTTCTCCAAAATGCAGGAGCAGACGGGTGATGACGACATAACGCCGTTTTCATTTGAGACGGAGAATATCGGCGAAAACAAAGTTGTGTGTCACCTGACATACACCAATGAAAATACGCACAGGATAATCATGGACAACCTTGACCGCTCGCCGATATATTCGGGCATAATAGAGGGGATAGGTCCGCGGTACTGCCCATCGATAGAGACAAAGATAATGCGCTTTGCGGACAAGCCGCGCCATCAGCTTTTCATAGAGCCGATGGGGCTTGACACGGAGGAGATGTACATTCAGGGATTCTCCACAAGTATGCCGGAGGATGTGCAGATAGATATGCTTCATTCTGTGGCAGGCCTGGAGCACGCCGTCATGATGCGCACGGCGTATGCCATAGAATACGACTGCTGCGACGCCACCATGCTCGGCGCAACGCTCGAGTTCAAGGATTACGGCGGACTTTACGGCGCAGGGCAGTTCAACGGCAGTTCGGGGTACGAGGAGGCGGCGGCGCAAGGACTCATAGCCGGCATAAACGCCGCGCTTAAGATTCTCGGCAGAGAGCCGTTTGTGCTCGACCGCAGCGAATCGTACATCGGCACTCTGATAGACGACCTCACCGTCAAGGGCACGGAGGAGCCGTACCGCATGATGACATCGCGCAGCGAGTACAGGCTGCTGCTGCGGCAGGACAATGCGGATCTTCGCCTCACGCCCAAGGGGCACGACATAGGGTTGATATCGGACGGGAGATATCAAAAATTCCTTGAGAAAAAGGATGCCATAGAGCGCGAGACGCGGCGTGTTGAGACAAAGAACATCGGCACGGGCGACAAGGTACAGGAGTTTTTGCGCAGTCACGGCAGCACACCGCTTAAATCGGGCATAAAGCTCGGCGAACTGGTGCGGCGGCCCGAGCTTAACTACGAGATGCTGTCAGAGATAGATGACGACAGACCGGAGCTTGACAAATATATTGCGCGCGAGGTGAATGTGCGCATAAAATACGACGGTTACATCCGCAAGCAGATAGAGCAGGTGGAGCGTTTCCGCAAGCTGGAATCAAAACTGATTCCCGAGGATATTGATTATGATTCGATAGTGGGGCTGCGGCTTGAGGCAAAGCAGAAGCTGAATCAAATCCGTCCGCGGTCGATAGGTCAGGCATCGAGAATATCCGGCGTGTCACCGGCAGATGTGAATGTGCTGCTGATAAGGCTGAAACAGATGAGGTAGTGTGACGGCTCGGTGATGTATATTATATTTTTGTACGCGCAGAGTATTGTGCCGTCAGTGTATGTATTTTTTATTCTTGCCGACTCGGACAGCAGTGCAGTAGCGCTGAACTCTCTCGCTCAAAATTAAATATACACCACCTCGCCTCTGCGCAGTATCTGCGTTGTGCGGTAGGGGTCGATGCCCTCATCGACCCGAGCAAACTAATGCTTCGCACAAATTAACGCTTATCCGTAGGGAACGACCTGTGTGTCGTTCCGAAAGAAAGATTATTTTATTATTTTATTAAAAATAATATTCAATCAAATGGCTGACGGAGGGGCTGTCAAAATGAATTTTTATTCACAATAGATTTACATGGAGCAAAAAAATGAGTGAAAAAATAACGGAAATACTTGCTGCACACGGCGTTGACGCCGCTGCGTGCGAAAGATTCGCAAAATACTACGAAATGCTGATTGATTGGAACAGCCGCATAAATCTCACCGCCATAACGGACGAAACCGAGGTCGCATACAAGCATTTTGTCGATTGCATAGGCATATTCGACAGCGGCGTGATAGGCGACGGCGCTGCGGTGATAGATGTCGGCACGGGCGCGGGCTTCCCCGGCATACCGATGAAAATCGTCAATCCGTCTCTGCGCCTTACCCTGCTCGATTCGCTAAACAAGCGGATAAATTTTCTCGGTGAGGTTGTGACAGAGCTTGGTTTGAACAGTGTTGAGTGCGTACACGCGCGCGCCGAGGACGCGGCAAGGCAAAAAAATCTGCGCGAGAGCTTTGACATCTGCGTGAGCCGCGCGGTGGCAAATCTGTCCACACTCTCTGAGCTTTGTCTGCCCTTTGTGAAGGTCGGCGGATATTTTGTCGCCATGAAAGGACCCAAGGCGGATGAGGAGATATCCGCGGCTAAAAATGCAATCAGACTGCTCGGCGGAAAAATCGAAAAGACCGTGAGCTATGATGCGCAGGGGTTCGATTTTGACCACAACATGGTAGTGATAAAGAAACTCTCGCCGACGGCGGTGCGATTTCCGCGAAAAGCGCCCAAACCGTCAAAAGAGCCGTTGAGGTAGAGCGTTTGGGTAGGCAGTGTGCATTATATTTTTCAAACCGATAGCAGCCGTAGGTATGCGTGTGTTTGAAAAATATAATGCACACTGCCGCGGCAAACCGATAATTCAACATGACAGCAGTCGGTGCGCTGTTTTCCTTTTTAACAGCCTTACAAACAGCAAAAAAATTCACAAAAATGAATTTTTCCTTTGCAAATCTTTCATTTTTGTGGTACAATAGACTATATTTTATTTTTTTGGTGGTTTTTTGCGCAAAAATCACGATTATTGCGGATTGCCCGTGTGCAATCCAATAGGGGGAATTTATTCAATGATTAACACATCTACGGTGTGCATCATGCTGACTATCCTCGTGTACCTGATAGGTATGCTGATAATAGGCTTCCATTTTGCACGCAAAAACGAATCGTCGTCCGATTTCTATCTCGGCGGAAGAACTCTCGGGCCTTTTGTCACCGCAATGAGCGCCGAGGCGTCCGATATGTCCAGTTATCTGCTCATGGGTCTGCCGGGTCTGGCATATCTCTCGGGTCTTGCCGATGTCGGCTGGACAATAATCGGTCTTGCCGCAGGTACATATCTCAACTGGCTGTTCACGGCAAAGAGACTGCGCCGCTACACCCATGTGACGGGCTCTTTCACTCTGCCGCAGTTTTTCTCAAGACGTTTCCGCGATGAGAGGAGCGTGCTTTCGGCTATCGCGGCGGTCATCATAATCATATTCTTCATTCCGTACACGGCGTCGGGCTTTGCCGCTTGCGGCAAGCTGTTCTCGTCACTTTTCGGGCTCAACTACATGGGCGCGATGATAGTCTCGGCAATAGTAATTGTCGGCTACACGGCGGCAGGCGGCTTCCTCGCTGCGTCCATGACGGATTTTATCCAGAGCATCATCATGACGGTAGCTCTGCTGTTTGTGCTCATCTTTGCCACGGTGTCTGCCGGCGGCGTGGACGCGGTTATGCAAAATGCAAAGGAGCTCCCGGGTTACCTCAACATGACGGCGACCTATGTGGAGAAAACCGGCGAGGCTGCGCCCTACAATCTGCTTCAGATAATAACCACGGTGTCGTGGGGTCTCGGTTACTTCGGTATGCCCCACATTCTGCTCCGTTTCATGGCAATAGACAGTGAGAAGAATCTTAAAATTTCGCGCAGGGTTGCGTCAATCTGGGTTGTAATTGCAATGATGATTGCCATAGCAATCGGCGTTACGGGCAGAGGTCTCAGCAATGCCGGTCTTGTGGAACAGCTCTCGGGCAATGCCACCGAGACAATCATTGTGCGCATTGCGGATCTCCTGTCGCACTACGGTGTTTTGCCGGCGCTCATGGCAGGTCTTGTGCTCTCGGGAATACTGGCGAGCACCATGTCCACTGCGGATTCGCAGCTTTTGGCGGCTTCGTCCAGCGTATCGGAGAACATTCTGCGCGAGGCGCTTCATCTCAAAATTTCGGAGAAGAAGAGTATGCTTGCCGCGCGAATCACGGTTGTTGCAATCGCGGTTTTGGGCGTTATCATAGCGCGCAGCCCCGACAGCTCGGTATTCGGCATAGTGTCGTTTGCGTGGGCAGGCTTCGGCGCAAGCTTCGGGCCGCTTGTCATCTGCGCTCTCTTTTGGAAGAGAACCACGTTTGCCGGCGCGGTGTCCGGCATGGTTGCCGGCGGCGTGATGGTGTTTGTGTGGAAATATCTTGTTAAACCTCTCGGCGGCGTATTCGGTGTATATGAGCTTTTGCCGGCGTTTATTGTCGGCATTGCGGCAATAGTAATTGTCAGCCTGTGTACAAAAGCTCCGTCAAAGGAGATTGAGGATGAGTTCGAGCTTGTCCGTTCCGGTGCGGAGATTGAATAAATGCTTTTATGCGGGTCAAAGGCTGCAGCCTTTGACCCGTTTTCAAAATGAGGGCGGTGTGTCGGCTCGGTGGTGTATATTTTTTGCACGCATGAAGTTTTGCGCCGTCTGTGTATGTGTTTTTTATTCTTGCCGACTCGGACAGCTGTGCGGTAGCGCAGAACTCGTCGTCTGAGAATAAAAAACACATACACATCCGTTGACACAAACGCAGTTACTGCGCAAAGGCTCGGGTCATGTGTTGTGTGTCGGCGAGTGTCATAGCGGCTGCGGGCCGAGCAGACACATAACATATGACCCGAGCCGCTGCCCCCAATAAAATACACACCCCCTCGCCTTTGCGCAGAATCTGCGTTTGGCGGCAAAAAACAATTATCAAGCGTTGCAAATTGCTTTATCAAGGAGAGATAACATTGAAACAAAATCACAAAGACTACCTTATGTGCGAGAGAAACTGGGTGTTCTACACCCTCATGGCAATCGCCGGCTTTTTCGGCGCATACACCTATCTGCTGCGCGGAAATGTATTCTGCAATGCGCAGACGGGCAACGTGGTGCTGCTCGGCATGGCGATAGGCGGCGGTCACTGGGGCAAGGCGCTCTACTACCTGATACCGATTTCGGCATACATTCTCGGCGCATTTGTGTCCGAGCTTTTGCCGAATCCCATAAAACACAAATTCCCCATACGCTGGGACACGCTGCTCATCACAGTGGAGATGCTTGTTGTGGCGGCGCTCGGTTTTGTGCCCGAATCCGCGCCGGTGCAGATATCGCAGATTGCAATCAACTTTATCGCTTCCATGCAGTTTAATACCTTCCGTCAGGCGGAGGGCACTCCCATGGCAACCACCTTTGTCACCAACCACATAAGGCAGGTGGGGGTCGGCTTGGCAAAGGAGCTTAAGCACTTGCGCAGAAATGACAAGAGCCACCGCCCGAGGTTTTTCAAACACACGGTAATGCTGCTGTCGTTTCTCGGTGGTGCGGCTGTCGGCGCATTTTTCTGCCTGATGCTCCTCGGCAGGGCGATATGGCTTACTCTGATACCGTTTTCGGTGATTCTTGCGGCATTGCTGCACGCAGACCTTATAGAGGAAAAGGAGCTGAAGGAGCTGAAGCCGCACGGGCATTGAACCGTGGGCGGTGTGTATTATATTTTGAAAACACACGCATACCATGCGGCTGCTATCGGTTTTCAAAATAAAATA
>CAJLYL010000078.1 GCA_905210855.1 uncultured Clostridia bacterium | reverse complement strand
GAAAAATCGGCGCCGCCCCTTTTGAGGTTTTGATTCTGTGAATGATTGAATTGCGTTTACCATGAATAAAAATTATATTTTGCAAGCTTGGCGGAGTCATCACTGAACGGATTGTCAATGCCGCCGTTTCGATACGCTGCCGACTGCAGAACATTTTTCCGCGGATTTATGGGGTTTGCCATAAACACATAGCGCACACAGTCGTATATGTGGTCCTCGCTGCGCGTGTCGATATCCTCCACGCAGGTTGCGTCATACACAAGCGCCGGTACGGTGCGGATAAAATGACGGCAGGTGTCGAAAACATAGAGCATGGGTATGCCCTCGCCGTCAAATGCGAACCGATAGTGAAACTGCATCTTGCCCGGCAGCCGCTCGTGGTCGCCAAAGTCAAAAAATACTCCCTCGGCGGAGAACATATCCGCTATGGATTGCCCCGTCTCCGCCTTTGCTATCGCCGGATCGGCAATGCCCCTTATGCGCCTGCCCTTAAGATTGGGGTGCTCGGATTCCATGCGCTTAATCCGCGCCGCAATCTCCTGCGGCGTTATCTTTATTCCTTCATTCGCATTCTCCGTGCAGCCGTAGAGCTCGGCTATGATATAGGCGCGTCCCTCGCGGTCAAAGGCTATCCATTCCACGGCAAACGGTTTGGAATAGCCGAAGTCAAATCCGCGGTATATTTTCCATTCGCGCGGCACCTCAAAGGGCTTTATCACATGGGTGAAGCGCCGGTCTGCGTAGTGTGCCGGGTCGTTGCGCCACTCCGAGAACACCTGACCGCAAAAGCTGTCCCAGTCGCCGTAGAGCAGGGCGTTGCGCTCCTTGTCGGGAAGCATGGAAAGGTTTGCAAGGTAGTTCGGGTCGTTGCGCAGCAGCTCCTTGTTGTCAAACACCGTTGACGGCACAAATATCCTGTTGCGCTTCACCTGAATCATGCTGCCGTCCGGCTTTGCCACATTCATTGCCGTGGCAATTGGCGTAAGCGGCGGCGCGGCGGTTATAAACCGCTCCTTTACCCAGCTGTGACCTATGCCGCCCGGGTTTGTGGTAGAGCGGATGTACACCCTCGTGCCGCCGCCCGACGGGCGGTTGCGCGAAAACATATATGAATATTCGTCCCATGTAAAGTGGGTCAGCTCGTCAAAGGCTATGAAATCATATCTCTTTCCCTGATAGTTGATTCTGTCCTTGGTGTGCTGCATGGCGCCGAAGTATATCTTGGCGCCGCTCGGAAAAATCCAGTAGTGCTTGCTGTCGTTGTACCTCGCCTTGGGGTACGCCGCGCTGTACAGCTCTCGGCTGCGGTCGATAAGCTCCGACAGCTGCGGATAGGTTTTCCTCAGTATCAGCGCGCGGTAATGCCCTATGTGCACCTGGCGCAGCGCCTCGGTGAGCAGTGCGTCTGATTTTCCGCCGCCCGCCGCGCCGCCGTACAGCGCCTCGTATTCTCCTCTTGACTGAAATATTGCCTGTTTTTCCTGCGGCGTCCATATTGTACTCATGATTCCTCCCCGTCTGCCTCGCTTTCCTCAAGGGTGGCTTCGTCCACCGCGCCCAGGATTATCACTCCGCTCTCGCCGTCATCGGCATTTTCCGATGCGCCGCCGTTTATGCTCATGTGGATATCCTTGATATCCTTAAGAGTTGATACCAGCTGTTTGAGCCCCATTTTGTCCACCATTCCGTCCACAATCTCAATGTTTTCTTTCTCTGTGACCGATTCGCTCACCGGCTTGCGGAATTCGTCGTCATATTCGACAGACTTGGTTCTCTCCTTGGTTTTTATCACACAGCGGTCTATCTCGTCTATGGAGCTTTCTATCTTGTCAAGCAGCTTGTCGCTGAGGCAGAGTATTCTCTCCTCTCTCCCGGTTTCGCCCTCTCTCAGGCTTTCGCGCTCGGCGTCCCAGTTTTCCTTGTGCGCACGGTACCTGAGCTTTTCGTATCCGATACCGTGCTTTCTTGCAATGTCGCTCAGCCGCAGGTCGCCTGTGATGTAATCAAGCTTCGCGGCCGAAAAACCGTCCATGTTATTCGCTCAGCTCAGCCGTAGTGCTGTCTTCCTGAAGCTTGAGCTGATAATCGGCGGAGAAGCTGTCCTGTATCTCGGAATTTTTGAGCGCCTCAACATACTTGCGCGGAATCTCCACTTCCTCGCCTCTGGGCACAAACATACCCACACCGTTTACCGCGACGAACACATCGCCGCTGTATTTGTCGTTGTCCTTGAACAGCTTTATTTTGACCGGCTCGGAATAATATGCGTTTTCCTCCTCCAGGGTCTTGAATGTCTTGATTTCTGCGGTTTCCTCCGCAGTCGTCGTTGTTTTTGTCTTAGCCATTATTGATTACCTCCGTTAATATATTTTTGTTATGACAATTTTGCCTGCCGAATCACTCCGCGGCTTTTTCGCTTATTAAGCGAAAAAGCCGTCCGAGAGATTCTTAAAATCAGTTAGCCTCCGCGTTGAAGGACGATGCGCTCTCTATTCTCACCATAAAGCTCTCCATAAGCCTTACTGCGCATTTTGAAGCCTTCCATCCGACGGTTGCTCTCTGGTTGAGCGGATCGTTTGCTCCGCTTGAGCCGAGCGGCTTGATAAAGGTCTGGAGTGCGCCGCCGTCAACGTCGGTTACGCCGTAAGCGTTTGCGCCGAGCACTATTGTGGAATATGCGCTGACGGGAGAGTTCTTGAATATCTTCGCTTCGCTGGATTCAACGAATCTCACGCCGCCAATCTTGCCTATCTCGCCGTCAAACAGGTTTTCGCTTGCGCTGTATTTGTGAGAATCTATCCACTCGCTGTCTCTCATGAGGTCGTAAGCCACGTCGGGGTGGATTATTGCCACATACGAGCCATCTATCTTGGGCGCATTCTGCGTTTTGAGGAATCTTGCCGCCTTGTAGATGTCGTCAACGGTAAGCTTTGATTCGGCTGTGAGAGATGTTCTTGCGCTCACTCCGCCGGCGTACATTACATTTGTGCCGCCGCTGAGCACCTCTCTGGTGATGCTGTCGAGCGTGAGGCCTGCCTGGTTGCCCAGAATCTTTGTCGCCTCAACCACGGTGTTGTCTATGCTCTCGAGCTGAAGTATATCGGAGAGGGTTACATAGTAGCCGTACTGGAGAAGGCTCGCCGACACGCTTGTTACCTTGAGGTTTGCGCCGTCGGGGATTATACCCTCCGTCAGGGCGCATACCGCTCTGCCAAACGGCATGAATCTGCGGAAGTTGATTGAAGTACCTCCGTTTTTCGGAATGGTGGTTTTCTGACCGAACTGGTCGTGTACCAGGTTCGGCTTGGCATTGTCG
Organism: uncultured Clostridia bacterium; assembly: GCA_905210855.1. Classification (GTDB taxonomy): domain Bacteria; phylum Bacillota; class Clostridia; order UMGS1810; family UMGS1810; genus RGIG4708. Next base: position 4,290 of record CAJLYL010000078.1, on the reverse strand, counting down.
ATGAGATAATCGCTGTAATAGGTTCTCATCTCCTCCGTGATGTTTTTAAGGACGTTGGTGTTTGCACTGAATAATGTAAGGTTAAGTTTCATTTTATCATTTCCTTTCCGTTTTTATTTTTTTGCCGCGTTAAAAGGTGATTCTTTCGCCGCGCGCAGCTCTTTTTGCCAGTTCCGCTCTCTGCTTTGCGGAGAGTGAGCCGACATTGTTCTTAATGAGGGCGGAGCTTTGTGCCGAGAGTCCGTTTTCATACGGTCTGTTGTCTCTGGAGCGATACTCCAGCTCTGCGTCCTTGCGCGCCTCGGTCGCCGCGCTGTCCCTCTCGCGGTCGAGTATATCCGCAATATGCACCACCTCGTAGGCGGTCTTAAGGTCAATGCCGTTTTGAACCAGCTTGATGAATTTCGGGTTATCGATTTCCGCTGTCATGTCAAAGTCGGGATAGGAGTCCGCAAGTTCACGGGAGTTATTGTACCAGCGCTTCATCATCTCGGCTGCCTCGCTCTCGCGGCGCGATTTTTCAATCTGCTTTTTGTAGCCGAGGTTTTCCCTTTCGAGCTTTTTCATGTAGCGATACGTCTCCACATCCATGCCCTGCCTTTGAGCCTCGTCGGCAAAGAGTCCGTCGTCGGCATGAACGGCTCTTTTCAGCCCGTCGGTGTCCTCAAAATCCATGTTGTACCTCTCGCTCAGCTCTGCGAGAATTTCGTTTGCGTCGTCAAGCTTTTTGCGCAGCTCCTCATTCTCGCGGAATCTCTTTGCGAGGTTTTCCTTAATTTTTCCCTCATAGGCTTCCTTGTACTCGCCCCTTATCAGCTTTTCAAACTCCGCCTTGGGGTCGGTCGGCTTGGCAGCCTTCTCGGCTGCCGCCTTTTCCTGTCTTTCGGCTTCGCCGTTTTTCAAAGATTCGTTTTCGGCGTTTTTGGTCTCCTCTCTTTCAGAGGGTTTTGCGGCGAGGTTCTTTTTCAGCTCGTCCGCTTTTTTGTTTCTTTCTGCATTTTTCATTTTTTTCATTCTCCTTTCGTCTTTTCCGAAGTGTCATGCCGGCTCTGCAGTCTCTCCTGCGTGTCACTTGCTGATTCTATTATAAAAAATCCGCGCAAAAAATTCGCATACCGGTCGGGCAAAAATTAAAATCAGCGCAAAGCCTTGCGCCGCGCGGATTGCAAGGATAATTCGGGCAAAAATTATTAACATTTCTTTAAATTATTGCAATAAATATTGAAATTCGGGTGCGGTTTTTGATATAATTACATTGATGATGCGAAAACTCGCTTAAACAATGGCGGGCGGATATTTTTGTACGAGCAAAGAATTGTGCCGTCTGTGTATGTGTTTTTTATTCTTGACGCCTGCGTCGAACAGATACACAACATATTCCGCGAGCCGACGTACAAAGTTCACCGAGCCTGTACACAAATCAACATTAATGATATAAATACGCCAAAACCAAAATATAAATATATGTATGGAAGGACAAAATAAAATGAAAATCAAAAAAATCACCGCGGTGCTCCTTGCGGCATCGCTCGTCACGACAACTGCGCTTGCTTCGGTGCTGGGAACAGAGACATACTCGTCCGTGGAGGTGGATGTCGCACAGGGCACAACATATATAAACAATGTCTTTATCAGCGACCAGTCGGGAGTGGGCAAGCAGACCGAAAATTATTATGAATATAAGCCGAATGACGGCATAAAGCCTGTCATCGTCAACGACGCATATATCTACGGCAAATCGACCGTGTCGTCGATGCTGAGCAAAATCCGCTCGCAGGGGCTTTACCCCATAATGATGATGAACAGCGACTTTTTCTCATTCAAAACAGGTGTGCCTATGGGACACCAGATTGTTGACGGCGTAATTGCCACAAAGGATTCGTCCGGCGAGGACGCCCTCGGCATAAATCCCGACGGCAGCGGCTTTGTGTCGTGGCTGACAATCAGCACCACCGTAAAAGTGGGCGAAAACACAATAAACGTGGAAAACATAAATAAATATCCGCAGCCTTATGCAATATATATGCTCACCGATAAATTCAGCGATACCACAAGAGCGGAAAAACCGAGCTATAATGTGATAATAGGTTCTGTGTCGGGCGAGATGAAACTTGACTCCGAGATAACCGGAGTTGTTGAAGAGGTGACGGAGTCGGACGGTGCAATAGCCATTCCGCAGGGCAAAATAGTGCTTGTGGTTGACAAGGAGATTGCCGCGGAGCGCATGGAGCAGATGAAACTGTTCAATGTGGGCGACAGCGTGACCATAACCAACAGCGCCGCAGGCGATTCGCGCTGGGCGCAGTGCACATATATCCAGGGCAGCGTGGGCGGCAGACTGATAAAGGACGGTCAGGTGCAGAGCGCGGACGAGGCGGCAGCGCCGCGCAGCGCGGTCGGCATAAAGAGCGACGGCAGCATAATCTTCTATACCATAGACGGCAGACAGACAGGATATAGTTACGGTGTGCGCCTGAAAACACTGTCCAACCGTCTGCATGAGCTTGGCTGCGTGGACGCAATAAATTTTGACGGCGGCGGCTCTACCTGCATTGCCGGCATATACCCAGGTGAGAGCGACGCGCAGATACTCAATAAACCATCCGAAGGCAAGGAGCGCTCCGTGGCGACATTCTTCGCGCTGATGAACACGCGCGCGGCATCGGGAGTGCCGGGCAAACTGCACCTCAAGCCCTACGGCGGCAACTATCTGTCGGGCGCGACGCAGCAGTTCACCGTGAGTGCAACGGACACCAATGATTACCCCGTGGCATTCTCGGGCGAGGTGACTTATTCGTCCGACGGCAGCAGCTACACTTCCACAACGGGTTATGCCAAACTTGTGGGCAACGGCAAGGTGACCGTGCGCGCGGTGAGCGGCGACATATCGGGCAGCTCCACCGTGACGGTGTTCACTAACCCCGACACGATATCCATCCACGACGTAAAGAGCGGCAACGCGATAAATTCCCTCACGTTGAACGGCGGCGAAAGCGTCCAGGTATTCGGCGTGGCTACGGTCGGCAGCAAAAAGCTGATATCCGACAACGGCTGCTATAAATGGGATGTGACCGGCGACATAGGCACAATAAATTCGGACGGCATTTTCACCGCGTCAAAGATATCCGGCAGCGGCAACATAACCGCAACGGCAGGCAACAAAGCGGTGTCAATCCCCGTAACTGTCACGGGCGACAAGTACGCCGCCGTGACGGGCATAGAGTTTTCATCGGACGAGGGCAACGTGTACGCAAAATTTGTCGGCGACGACTCGCTGCGTGTGGAGAAAGAAAACATCAGCGTGAGCGTTGACGGCAAAAAAGCCGATTTCAGCTATGACGGCTCTGTGATTACCGTACCGACCGAGGGCGACATGAAGAAAAAAATCACTGTTGCGGCGACAAACTCCGCCGGCAGCAGAACCATAAAGACCCACACCACGGACGGCAAGGCATATGACAACCAATTTACAGACACCACCACGCACTGGGGCAGAGATGTGATTTCATACATGGCTGACCGCAAGATTGTAAACGGAGTGCGCACCGAGAGCGGCACTTACAGATTCGAGCCGGACAAAAACATGACGAGGGCGGAATTTGCCGTGATGACGGCAAATTATCTCGGCATAAATCCGTCCGACTACAAGGTGCTCACAGTGCCCTTTGCCGACAAGGACAGTCTGCCGTCATGGGCGGCGGTGCAGATAAAGGCGCTGTACACCATGGGCATAATGAACGGAAAGACCTATGCCGACGGCAGTGTGCGATTCGACAGCACGGCAAACGTAACGCGCGCCGAGGTTGTCACGGTGCTCACACGGGTGCTCGGCGAGAGCATAGACACCGCGCCGCTCAATTTCTCGGACATGGGCGATGTGCCGTCATATGCGCTCGGCGGATTCTCCACCATGTATTCCATGGGGATAATATCCGGCTATGACGACGGCTCGCTTAAGCCAAATAAGAACATCACCAAGGCAGAAGCGGTTAAGATGATTTACGGAATTTATTGATGACGATGGATGCCTTGCGGAAATTTGTGCATCGGCTCGCAGCATATGTTGTGTATCTGATCGGCACGCAGCCGCTATGGCACTCGCCGACACACAACATATGCCCCGAGCCTTTACGCAGAATCTGCGCTTTGCGTTAGGCTCCCCTGTGCAAGGGGAGCTGTCATTCGGGTTGATTCAAACCGAATGACTGAGGGGTTGTAAAAATAAACTTGCACCGTCTGTGTATGTATTTTTTATTCTTGCCGACTCGGACAGCTGTGCGGTAGCGCAGA
>CAJLYL010000077.1 GCA_905210855.1 uncultured Clostridia bacterium | reverse complement strand
AAGAGCCGTAGCGACTGCGTGTCGAGCCGATACACAACACATACCGCAAGCCGATAAGCATTTATTAAAAAGGAGAATCGACCATGATAGGAATAATAGGAGCAATGGCGATAGAGGTGGACGGAATAGCCGCACTGATGGAGAACATGACCGCCGAGACAATATCGTCCATGAAGTTTTACAAGGGAATTCTGCACGGAAAGGAAACCGTGGCGGCGCAGTGCAACCCGGGAAAGGTAAACGCCGCAATCTGCGCGCAGACTATGATAATCAACTATTCGCCCGAGATAATCATAAACACAGGAGTTGCCGGCGGAGCGGACGCCGCACTCAACATATGCGATGTGGCAATAGGCACGGATTCCGTGCAGTATGACATGGACACAACCGCCCTGGGCGAGCCGCTCGGCTACATAAGCGGCATAAACACGGTGCACATCCCCTGTGACGAAAAGATATCCTCCCTGCTTGCCGAGTGCGCGGAAACGGAGCACGGCGGAGTTGTCAAAAAAGGTACAATAGCCACGGCGGACAGATTTTTAAGCGATGTGAAAATAAAAAAAGGCATACAGGAAAAATTCGGAGCAATCGCCGCAGAAATGGAAGGCGGCGCAATCGGTCACACAGCGCTTGCAAACGGAGTGCCCTACGGCATACTCCGCGTGATATCCGACAATGCGGACGGCTCATCCGATATGGATTTTACCGCGTTTTGCAAAACCGCTGCGGAAAAATCCATTAAAATATGCTCGATGTTTATTGAAAAATGGCATAATTAAAAATACAAAAACAGGGAACCGCCGAAACGGCAGCTCCCTGTTTGAGGTTTGAAACAAATCAGTCTCCGCAGCAGCAATCGCGTCTGTCGGGTTCAAGAGAATCAAAAGCCTGTTTCTCGGGCGGGAAGAATTCATCCGTCGGGAAACGCAGTCTGTCGAACAGATCGCACGGGCTGTTGTCTGTGGAAGATACGCACTCATTCTGCGGTATGCAATAATCGATAACCGGAATGAGAAGCTGAGTCTCGCGCAGCAGACGAACAATTGTGAACAGACCGAGAGTAATATACACTCTCTTGCACGATTCGGGGTCAACAATCACATCATCAAACACTCTGGTGATGTTTGTCGGGATGGACGAAACATCCATCTCGCCGCAGCAGCAGCAATTCTCGCAGCTGTCGAGCACTTTTGCGGCAAGGCAGATGGGGTCAACCACTTCTGTGTGTGACAGCGTTTGCGGCAAGTTTTTTATTCACAGAGCAGAACAATTCATCGCTTATTATGCGGTAGCCCTCGTTAATGTTAATTATGTGTCTGTCCGTCTCCACTTCCCTGCGCTCGCCGCTGAGGAAATCCACAGTCTCGCTCTTGTTGTTGACAATTCTGCCTGTGTATATCTCGTTGGACAAAATGCGGCGCACAGTCTTAAATTCCCATTTTCTGTTCTTTTTGGACGGTATACCGGCATTGTTCAGATATGACGCTATCTTCCGTATGCCGTCGCCGTTTAAGTACATTTCAAAAATCATGCGCACGGTGTCCGCCTCGCGCCTGTTTATGGCGAATTCATAGCCGGCTCCGTGGTCATAACCGTAGACGCAGCTCGGCGGTCTGCCGTGCTTTGCGCCCTGCAGCTTGCCGAAAATTATCCTCTTGGACAGATTATACGATTCCTCCTGGGCAAGGGCGGCAAACATGGTGAGCACAAATTCCGACTCGCCGAGCACCGTCTGATTTGACGAGAGAAAACGCACCTCCACCCCGTTTGACTTGAGAAACCTGATTCCGTTTAAAAAATCAACCGTGTTTCGCGCAAAACGGCTTATATCCTTTACAAGAAGCATATCAAAATCATGCGCGGCACTGGCCGAGAGCATTTTTTGAAACTGCGGACGGTTAGCGGAGCACTTGCCGCTTATGCCGCGGTCGGCAAACACCTCAACAAGCTGATACCCTTGGCGGCGCGCATAGGATTCAAAAAACTCCTTTTGATTTTTGAGCGAATTAAGCTGTTCGTCACTCCCCGTGGATACTCTGCAGTAAGCCGCGACCCTCACAGATTGAGCAGAGCGTGAAACCTTGAACTGAGAAATGTGAGAAAAGAGCTTATCCTGCCCCTGCGCATGGAAACAATACTTATTTTCATAAAAAAATCACCTCCCTGCATACATCTGTATGCAGGAGGGTGATTTGGTATACCCAAAACTTAAATCGAGTCGATGTCAAGACCAAAGAATTCTTCAAGAGAATCCAATGTGGCGGGGTCGAGCTCGCTGACGGAGGTCTTAAAATCCTTCTTGGACTCCTCACTAAGATCGTTATATTTGTCCCTTGCAGTCTTTATTTGCTCGAGGTATTTCTCGGCAACAGTATCGTATGAAACAATATATTTATCGTTTGCGGCATCGTCAATTACTTTTCCGAGAACATCTACAATATCCTCGACTATGTCGGTATGCATTCTCGAAAACTTATTTTTGCTGATTGCCGATTGCAGCTCGTTATTGGCTTTTTCGAGCTTCGGAACAACTCCCGACTCATCGTTGGCTTTCTTTATCTCCTCGGGGGTCTTTTCAGGTTCATCGGGCTCCGTGGGCTGTGTACTGCCGCCGGAACTTCCGCCCGAGCTGCCTCCGGACGAACCGCCGGAACTGCCTCCCGATGAGCCGCCGCCCCTGTTGGACGAACCGCCGGTTGAACCGCCGATTACGGACGGCACAGTCGCAGCCGGCTCCTTAACAAAGGTTGCAAGCACAACGGCAATCTCGCTCCTCTTCATGTTCTCTGTCGCTCTGAATTTGTTGCCGTCTTCAAGCTTCATCAGGCTGTTGGTGACAACCTTGGTAACATAGGGCAGTGCCCAGTCAGACACCTCATCGGCTATGTTTGCGCTCATGCCGAGGTCAAGCACGCTTGCCACTCTGCAAAGTATAGCGCAGAATTCCTCTCTGGTAATGTTGTTGTTGCCGCGGAAACTGCCGTCCTCGTAACCGGTGATATAACCGGCTTTTTTTGCAGCCAGCACATACGGTGCAAACCAGTCTGCCGCCGTCACGTCATTAAACTGATCCGCGTCTGCCTCGGTATAGCCAAACACGAGGTTTACCATCTTGCAAAGCTCCGCTCTGGTAAGACCCGACGCCGGAGCAAAAGTGCCGTCTCCGTTGCCGCTGACTATGCCTGCCTTGGCAAGCTTGTATATCGCCGCGCCGTCCGCAGTGGCAGCATCGACATCGGAAAAAGTGATGTCGGTGCCGTCTGCAAAGGCAACAGTACAAAGTGATGTCAGCACCATGAGTGCAGACAAAACAACTGCAATAAATCTCTTCATATTGTTATCCTCCTGTTTTATTGGAAGTACCTGCTTATCGAAAGGCTGTTATCGCCGGATTCTTTCCTGTAAGTATCTACATACTCTTTCTCACTCGTATCTGTCGGGTTGTCGGTTTTGAGACCGTCAATCTTCGGCACTATGAGATCGAATGCTCCGTCAAGATTGAATGTGTCCCCTTTCTTGACATCCTCGCCTACGAGGATGTCCTCAATTCTCTTGGAATCAAGATACTTTTTAATCGTATCCGGATCGAGAGTTCTGGGAGCATCCGAACCTGCGAACTTGTGAACCAGGCTGTCAATCTTATCGTTATACTTCTTGTAGAAGTTTTCTATAAACGAAACTTTCGATACAAGGTCATCCAGACTTGTGCCGCGGATTGTGCCGTCCTTGTCAAGCTCATATATAATCTCGAACATCTTGTTGCAGGCTCTTGCGATAAGGTCGGACGCCTCTTCGTTGAAACGCTCATACTCCTCGTCCGTAAGATTCTGCGTAAGCTCTCTGAGCCTTGCGCTGAGGCGGAGAAGGTCGTCAAGAGTGTAGCCGAGCGGCAGCTCGCCGGTGTCTCCCATTTTTCTGAGTATGCTGTTCACATCATCAATTACTGTCTTCATCTGCTCGGTGTATCCGTCAAGCTTGGTGCCGTCGAGTTTATCCACGACTGATTTAAGCGAATTAATCTTGGCTATGATATCATCGAGAGTCTTGCCCTTTGCGATTTCATCGCCGTTTTCAATGTCCTTAATCATCTGATCGAATCTGTTGATCGCCGCAGCTATGTCATCGGCAATCTCCTGCTTGAACAGGCGATACTCATCATCATTGAGTTCGCCGTAGAAAAGGAGCGCCTTGTCGAGTACGATAAGCTTTTCGAGCACATAATCATAGTAAGCCATGAAATCTCTTATGCTGTAACCGCTGTGAGTATCGTCCTTCTTAGTTTCATCATAATCCAAGAAATCCTCAAATTCAACATCTTCAACCAAGCTCTGCAAAGCTTTGTTTTGGTCGTAAAAATACTTATCTACGCCTGCAAGTCTTTCTTTAAGTTTATGCGAATACTTATCAAACATATCGTTAAGAATCCCGACCGCATCGAGTTTAACGTTCATGGACGTGGTGTAGGTTGCGGAAACCGTGCTGTCGTTCTCGACCTGAGCCGTAATTTCGTCAAGACCGCTGCAATATTCTTCCTTTGACTCTTCAAAGATGTTTTTGAATTCGTCCTCACCCACAATGTCAATGAGAGTTCCGTAACCTTTGTTGCGAAGAATCTCCACTATGTCATCATAGGAGAAGCCTTTGATTGCTTCGCTTACGCCCTTTGCAAACTGAACATTGTCCTTGTTTACAGGGAATGAATCATACTTCTTGATGAAGCAATCCATAAACTCATTGTATGCCGTCATGCCGTTGAGTATATCTATTGCGCTGTCGATAAACTCCTGAAGTTTATCTGTGCCGTTTGCCTCGTCGTCTGCCTTAATCTCTTCGATGTAATCGGCAATAGTGTTCGCGTCGGCATAGGTGAGTACGAGTTCTTTCAGCTCTTCATCGCTGTGCTTGTCGATGTACTCCGATATAAACTTGCCATCATCAAGCATACTTGCGAGATTTTTATTGAGATAATCGTTAATTATCTCTTCATCAATAGTTGCCGCCTTGTCGGCAATCATTTTGTCTATGTAGTTATAAACAGTTTTGTTTTTAACTCTGTTCTTTATGATGTAATCCTTAATTGTGTTGTAGTTGTTGTTCACAAAGTCTCTTATAACCGCTTCGTTTGACTTGTCCTTGACATAGTCTATGATGTAACCCTGAATCTCGCTTACATCCGTATTCTTTATGTCAATTATGAACTCGTCCTTTACCGCTTCGGCATAATTTTTAATTTCCTCGTTAACATCTTTTTTGCCGGTGATGTAATCCTTGATGTAGCTTACGACCGTGTCATCTATGATTCTCGTAAGGCTTTCGGCAATCTCATACTTCTTGAGATATTTATTGACGTAAGAGATAATTGCATTGTCGATTACCTTGTCTACCTCTTCATCGGACGATGTAGATTTCATGTAGTCGTCAACTGCTTCTATGATGTACTTCGGCAGATATGCATCGATGTAGTTTTTCAGTTCGGGCTCAATAGTGTCATCTGCATATTTCGTTATTGCGTCACTGATGTAGCTGTCCTCGTGCTCTCCAACATAGGAATCTATTCTGCCGTCCCAAGATTTCGGCGTGTTGTTCAGATAATCCTTTATAACCGAATCTATCTTTTTATCAATCTCATTTTTGACATCCTCTTCAAGCGCAGCGTCACCATTCACATAATTGTCGATGTATTCATCATATTTAGCCGATACGTCATGCTCAACCCTTGCTGTTATTGCAGCGATAACTTCACTGCGGAAATCGGAATTATCCTTAAGCCGATCTACAATATCTCGCCTAAATGCATCATCAACAAGCGCATTTATCATATCGTTTCTAAATGGCTTGTAATCTTCTTGAGCCTTAATCTTAGTGATGACATCTTTCTTAAACTTTCCGTCGCCTTTGAGGATAGCCTTGAGCGCATCATCACCCTTGATGACCTCTGTAATTTCGTTTCTGAAATCATCGTTATTTTTGATGAACTCCTTAAACTCTTCGTTATCCTTTATGAGCGAGATGATGTCTGCCCTTACTTCCTCGCTGTTGTTAATTATGTCGAGCAGATCCTCTGCCTTATCTCCTCTTACTATTGAGATAACCTTTTCTTTAAAGTCGGGGTCACTGAGCAGCTTGTTCATAAACTCGCTGTTTTCCGCCGCTTTGTCTATGAGGGCGTCTTTAACATCTGAGCCGAGTATGGCGATTATGAGCTCGTTGTTTGTCAGCAGCTCGTCTGCAATCGCATCTTGCGGATTGTCTATGTTGTCAAGCATCCTTTCAATAAATGTGTCGTCCTCTATAAGCTCTTTCCTCAAATCTGCATTACCGGCAAGCTCTTTGCGGATATAGTCAATGAGCTTATCTCTGTTGGATTCATCTTTTATAGCGTCTTTTATGCCGTCATAGCCTATGACATCTATGAGTTTTCTTGCGCCTATTTCATTGACAATAGATTCTATGTCAATAAGGTCAAGCACTCTCTTCATGTCTTCTCTGTTGCCCTTGATAAGCTCTGTGATATAGCTGTTTACCTGTTTTTTGATGTCATTTGTATCTATGACATCAGCAATCTTGAGGTTAAACTTCTTGATGAGGAGATTGCCCTCTTCATCGATAAGTCCGCCCCTCTGCGCAAGTTTAGCGTAGAGCTTATCCTTAACTGTTTTGCCGTCTTCATCCTTTCTTCCAAGACCGTTTGCAATAGTATTCCTTGATATTTTCATGCCGTCCTTAATTGAATCAAACAATCTTGTTGTTGACGAGTAAGGCACTTTGGGTCTTATGTCCGATATGTCTATGCCGAACACACTGAATGACGGGTCTGCCAACACATACTTAAAGGTAAATTCGACATCCATATTCTTTGTTACCTTTGTTGCTATATCAGCATTGGTGCCATCATTTTTAAGTGTGGCAAATATCTGCCATTTGCCGTTGTCATCAAGATATCTGTACTCGGCGTTTATCATATGATATTTACCGAGTTCTTCGTCGTAATAACCTTCGATGCCGTCATAGAATATATAATACCAATCGTCCACATCAGGGTCATTTTTGAAATCATCATACAGCTTGTACACCTCATTATAAGGCACTGCTGACCCTACCGGTATATCGTTAATTTCGCCAACCTTCTGTCTGTTATGCCAACCGGCAGCTATATAGAAATTAACGGTGCACTTCTCTATCTCCCATTTAGCATACAAGATTATATCTGCTGTAATCTTTGTGCTAAAATCAAATTTTTTATCATTACTGAAAGATTCATCCGTATACCAACCGGCGAATGTATATCCTGCGCGTGGTGTTGGCACCAGAGGCGCTACCATCGCATTATGGTTGACCTTTACCTCTTTTTTATTCGTAGTGCCGTCATTATAGACAAACGTAACCGTATGTTCATTGCTCGGTTCAGAACTCTTTGTCCAATATGCGTACAGCTTAATCGGTTTATCAATTTGACTCTCGTCGTAAAATTTTGCGCCGGTTCCGTTCCTTTCGGAATACCAGCCTTTGAACACATATCCGTTTCTGGACGGGTCAGCCGGGAACTGCTCTTTTGAGGCCGTACCCAACTCAACATATATCGGTTCTATTGACGGTGCGTTATCATAGTTGAGGTCGAACTCAACCTTGGCAAAGAGCACCGCATAAATCTCACCGGCAGATGTAATTTTATCCGTATCCGAGATTTCCTTAACAACGTTGCTGCTATCTTTGAAACGCCACTCTACCTGATATTCACCGCCTTCGGCATCGGTATATTTGTCCGACATAGCGATATTAAGGTCTTTCGGCGTCTGCTCATACTTGAATGTTTTATCTTCACTTGTCTTGCCGGGGGATGTAACCTTTACATTATACCTTTCCCTGTCGTAATACACATTAAGCGTATTTGCGCCGCTCGACGAAATAACAAGAGACTTGATGCTCTTTTCGTCATTAAGCTTAAATCCGGTATAGGTCTTCGTATCGGCGTTTACGGTTGTGCCTGCGGCAGCAGTGCCCGTAAACCTCTTGCTTGCGTCAACAGTGTACCCGTCGTCATTTACATTTTCAAAATAGTAGTTGACGGTGTAGTCATACTTAGTGGTGGTGGTGCCTCCGCCACCGCCTCCACCGCCTTGTAGGCCGACTGGATATCGGGGTTGTCGTATTTGATGGGGGTGGGCATGTCGCCGGTGAGGATC
>CAJLYL010000076.1 GCA_905210855.1 uncultured Clostridia bacterium | reverse complement strand
AAACCGACCTCCCAATAGTTAGATTTTTGGTCTAACTTTTGGGGGTCGGTTCACTCAGCGCAAAATTCAGCCGTCGCTTTTTATTATATTCGGATTGGAGAGCGGATTTTTGTCCGCAGCCTCTTTTAGGTCGTCATTTCTTATATGCGTGTAAATCTGCGTTGTGGACAGGCTTACGTGCCCGAGCAGCTCCTGGAGAGTGCGTATATCCACATTGCCGTCGCGGTACATCAGCGTTGCCGCGGTATGGCGCAGCTTATGCGGCGAATACAGCTCGCTGTCTATGCCTGCCTGCTCAAAATACTTTTTAGCCAAAAGCTCCACCATGCGGTTGCTGATTCTGCTTCCACGGGAGCTGAGAAAGAGAGCGTCGCGCGAATCGGGTTTAACAATGTCATTAGGGCGCACAGTCATATATGCGTTTATTGCGTCCATGCACAGGTCGTTAAGGAAAACCATGCGCTCCTTGTTTCCTTTACCGATTACGCGCAGAGTCCTTTTGTCAAAATCTATATTTTTGATGTTAATTCCAACCAACTCGCTTAACCTCAATCCGCAATTCAAAAAAATTACAAACATTGCTAAATCACGTTGTTTGTATTTTCCGTCAATTGCATTTAAAAATCTGACGCATTCATCAAACGTAAGATATCTCGGCATTCGTTTTTTAATTTTGGGCGAATCGAGATACTCGGCAGGATTGGTTTCAATAAAATTCACCTTAACATGAAGATATTTAAAAAACGACCGCAGACTCGCAACTTTACGTGCCCGGTAGTTGTCGTTGGACGATTTTTCATCATTTACGTAAGCCATGAATTCATACAAATCACTCAGAGAAATTTCCTTAAGCATATTTACGTCAAAATCATCGAGAGATATAGAATCGAGAGAATCGAGCGGCAGGGTTTTGAATGACGCTTGAATGAATTTTAAAAACATCCTTAAGTCGTAGTAATATTCCTTGACCGTATTTTCGGATTTTCCCTTGATGACAGTCATGAAGTTAAGATAGTCGCGCAGCAGCTGAGGCACATCGGAATACTTTTTGTTAACCGCCATAAATAGGCTCCCTCCTCTCTGAAAATTCTCCCCTCAATTTCGCAAAATTTTAATTTTGCGAAATTATCACAAACCTTTTTAGGCTATCTCACAAACAGCATTTCATCGATTAATTCGTCCGCAAGCTGTCTGTCCCTGAGTTTTTCGATAAACGCCGCGGCAAATTCGTGCGTTGTTCCCGGTCCCTGTGAGGTTATAAAATTGCCGTCAACCGCAACTCGGTCGGCGCAAAAACTGCAATTAATCATTCTGTCGGCAAACCCGGGATTAGCCGTTGCGCGGATTCCGCTTAAATAACCGAATTCATCGTACACATACGGTGCGGCACATATAGCGCCCATAATTTTGCCGCTGCCGAATGCATAATCGAGCAAAGATTTCACACTCTGCGAGTCATGCAGGTTGTATGCTCCCGGCAATCCGCCCGGCAGCACAACTCCGTCAACCGTCGTGCGGTCTACATCGTCTATGTGTACATCGGCGCACACTCTTATTCCGTGAGAACCTTTTACGGTGTCTGCGTTGTCCGCAGATGTCAGCATTACTTCAATCCCTGCTCTGCGCAATATGTCGGTAAAACCGAGCGCCTCAATTTCTTCAAATCCATCTGCCAGCAATACATAAATCATAGTAACCTATCCCCTTTTTCGTTAAAATCAAAAATTGAGCTGATATTGGTCAAACATACTCAGATACCTGTCCTTGGTGCATATTATGTGGTCAATCATGGGGATGTTTATCTTGTTAAGAACAGATATAATGTCCTGCGTTGTCTTTATATCTTCATTCGACGGCCGCAGATTGCCGCCCGGATGGTTGTGACAAAGCAGCACCGCGCTTGCCCTGTGCCCCATTGCCGCACGCAATATCGATATGGGATACGCCTCCGTCCTGTGCTCAATGCCCCTGCTTATGAGCGTACACGCCTTAACGTTGCGCATAGCGTCCAGTGAAATAACATAAAACGATTCCACCACGTCGCCGCCGAATCTTTCGCAGCAAAATCTGCCTGCAATCTCGGTGTTGGAGAGACACACATTCATAGGCCTGTGAGTACTCAGATATCTTTGCAGCTCGCGGTGCTGTGTAATCGCCTGCGCCGCATTTGCTTCAATTCCTGCAATCATCAAATCCGATGCGTCTGCACTCAGCACATTTTCGAGTGTGCCGAATTTGTCCATCAGATTTTGCACGGTTTCCTCAATCCTGTCATCATCCACGACCTTGCAGAGTATAAATTCCAATACTTCATCCTTGGAAAAGCCCTCAAAACCTACGGCGGCATATTTCTCGGCAAGTCTCTCGGCAATTTTACCCGATTTGACCTTTCTCTGCGCAGAATCATCCGCAAAATGTCCGTCATTGCGCGCAGATGCAATGACGATATCAAGGGAGTCGGACTCGGATTTAACCGCACCGTCTGTCCGTGCAGTCTCTTCGGGCGGCAAAGTCTCCGCTTTCTTCGGCTTTTTCCTCCGTGCTGCAGAGGTCTTTTCCGCCGACTTTGCGTTTTTCCCGTCTTTCTCGTTTTTATCGTTTTTCCCGTTTTTATCCGACTTGCAGGCCTTGCGCCCGTTTGTCTTTGGCTTGTCTGCCGCTTCCTTCGGCGTGCCGCTAATTTTGCGCAGCTGAGTTAAGCTTTGATATCTAGGAGTAAATTCAAGGTTTTTCGCAAAATCAAGCTCCTTGACAAGTCTTGCGTCAGACTCTGATATAACCATGTCCGACACATCTTCCTTTAATGTGTCAAATATTATTCCGTACTTTTCCAAAAGCTCCTTATCGGATGGTTTCATTGTTAAAACACTCTTTCCTACAATTCATGTGAATTAAGGGCAACCTCGTCTATTTTTGCGTCATCGACACAGGTCTCGTGTGCTGAATTTTCACCATTTTTTTTAAGATACATAAGATATTCAATGTTGCCCTCAGGCCCTTTTATGGGCGAATAATCAACGTCCAATACTGTGAAACCTATATCAAATGCAGTTTTAACTGCGTTTTTAATAACCTTTTTATGTATTTTTATATCTCTTACGACGCCTTTTTTGCCGACTTCCTCTCTTCCGGCTTCAAACTGCGGCTTGATGAGCGCAACAAGATGTCCGCCGTTATTGAGAATCTCATAGGCGACCGGCAAAACAAGCCTGAGCGAGATAAAGGAAACATCAATCGATATGAATCCGATGTTATCCACAAACGAAGCGTCGAGATAACGTATATTCGTCCGCTCCATATTGACCACTCTCGGGTCGTTGCGCAGCTTCCACGCCAACTGCCCGTAGCCGACATCTATGGAATACACCTTTGCCGCTCCGTTTTGCAGCATACAGTCGGTAAAACCGCCCGTCGATGCGCCTATATCTGCGCACACAATGCCGTTTAGGTCTATACCGAATGATTTTATCGATTTGTCAAGCTTAAGACCGCCTCTGCTGACAAACGGAATTGGGGTGCCGCGCACCTCAATCGACTGTCCCTCCTTAACCTTGTCGCCGGCTTTATAAGCCTTCTGCCCGTCTATATATACGCAGCCTGCCATAATAAGCGCCTTCGCCTTTTCGCGGCTCTCAATCAGTCCGCGGTTGACAAGCTCTACATCCAGTCTGCCGTTCATACGCGTATCTCCCTCTCTATTCTGTCAGCAATTTTTTCTGCCGTAAGTCCGTAAAGCTCAAAAAGCTCGTTTTGTTTGCCCTGCTTTATAAATTTATCCGGAAATCCGAGCTTTAAACATCTTACTCCGTTCTCTGCGGCAATCGAGGCAACCGCAGAACCCATGCCGCCCTCTGTTACATTGTCCTCAAGAGTGAACAGCGGCGCGTGCGCACACGCTTTCTTTATCGCATTCTCGTCTATCGGTTTTACTGTTCCGAGGTTATACAGTGCGCATTTTATGCCCCTTGATTCAAGCAACTGCGCTGCCTTTATTGCAATATCCGTCATCTTGCCGCAGGCGATTACCGAGGCGTCATCACCGTCGGCTATTTTCTCGGCAACGGACACCTCAAACTGTTTGCGGCAATCTCTGAATGTGACATTACCCTTCGGGTAGCGCACGGCAACCGGGCCGCTGCATTTATTTACCGCATAGTCCATCATTTCTTCAAATTCGCCGCAGCACGACGGCGCAAGCACCGTCATATTCGGGATGTGGCTGAGGAAAGACAGGTCGAATACACCCTGGTGAGTCTCGCCGTCCTCTCCGACCAGACCGGCACGGTCTATGGCAAACACCACATGAAGATTTTGCATACAGACATCGTGCATTATTTGGTCATATGCTCTTTGCAGAAATGTTGAATATATGCATACAACGGGGGTCAGTCCGCCGCTTGCCATTCCTGCCGCCATTGTGACAGCGTGTTCTTCCGCTATGCCGACATCAAAAAATCTTTTTGGAAACTCCAGCGAAAAATTATGCAAGCCGCAGCCGGAAGCCATTGCGGCGGTTATTGCCGCGACAGATTTATTCTTTCGCGCTATGCCGCTGAGTATCATACCGAAGCAGTCCGAATATTTCATGGAGTCACGCGATATTGACATGGTTTTTCGGCTTACGCCGTGATATTTATCGGGGTTTGCCTCTGCCGCCTTATATCCCAGCCCTTTTTTTGTAAAGGTGTGGATTATAACCGGTTCGTCTGTGTTTTTCACCTTCTCCAATATCTCGCAAAGGTCTTTTATGTTGTGACCGTCCACAATACCTATATATTTTATGCCGATGCTCTCAAAATACGGAGCTGCCATAGTGGCAAATTTAAGTTTTGCCTTGGCGGATTTGAGAAAATCGGACACAACCTCGCCGCGCTTTCCGTGAGACGACAAAAAATCCGCAACAGCATTTTTTGTGTGCAGATAACGCGGATTGCAATGCAGCTTACTCAGATGTGCCGACAAACCGCCAACGTTTTTTTCTATTGACATTTCGTTGTCATTGAGTATGACAATCAGTTTTGATTTACGCTGACCGATATCATTGAGTGCCTCAAAGGTCATTCCGCCGGTGAGTGCGCCGTCACCCGTAAAAGCGATTACATTATAGTTTCCGCCTTTTATATCTCTCGCTCTTGCCATACCGACAGCCGCCGATATGGATGTGCTGGCATGACCTGCGGCAAAGGCGTCATATTCACTCTCCGACGGCTTGGGAAATCCCGAAAGTCCGCCGAGGGTGCGCAGAGTTGAAAAAGCGTCACGCCTGCCGGTGATGAGTTTGTGAACATATGATTGATGACCGACATCGAAAACCAGCTTGTCCTCCGGCAGATTAAACACCCTATGAACGGCGAGAGTAAGCTCCACCACACCGAGATTCGACGCAAGGTGACCGCCGGTAGCAAGTATGTTGTTTATAAGAAACTGTCTGATTTCTTTAGCGAGAATATCGAGCTGTCCGAATGACAAATGCTTGATATCCGCAGGTGAATTAATGCTTTCAAGTATCATTTCGATTTCTCTTTTCTTTTGTTTAATGCAAACAGATGTGTGAGCCGATATATAAAAATGCCGCATTTTTCAACAATGGCATAGCTCTCGGTCATGGCAATCGGTTTGCAGTAAGCCTTGCCGCCGATGGTCATGGAAGCGACTATTGCGGTGAGCAGAAGGCTGAGCAAAAATGTATTTACAAAAGGCAGCGCCTTTCCTATATTCACAACTATTGATGCGGCAAGGCCGCCGGATATAACGCCGGATATGTCTCCGATTACATCGTTGCAAAAGCTGGAGACTTTTTCGGCGTTGCGTATAAGCTTTATGGATTCTTTAGCGCCGACGTGGCGCTTAGTGGATTTCGCGTGGAACGGCACCTCGGTTGCAGTGGCAACCGCCAGACCGATTATGTCAAACAGTATGCCGAGCAGTATAACCAAAATCAGCACCGCTAAAGAAATAATTATGTTAAGGTCGTTTACCACGGTGCTTGTTACCACACCCAAAAACACTGATATCATAAAGGAGAGCAAAGTTACCTGTATGACCCATTTATGATTTGTTTTCTGTTTTTTCATTTTTTCTTACTCCGTTTTTTTAAAAGTTAATGGTGGCAATACATGAAGTAAAATTTACGGCTTAGGTTCGGCAGGCTTTCCCACAAAATCACCGATTCGTCGCCGAGTCGGCAGTTCCCTTTTAAAATTCTGCATACTTCGTTGCCGAGAGTATCGCCGAATAGCCACTTAGTCCGTACTGCAATCCCTCATATAAAACAGTCTAGGAGTTTTCCTCACAGTCATTTTGTCCCTTAGCCTCTTTTGCAAACATGGTTTATAAAGCGATTACGACCGCGCAATGGCCGTTGCACGGCTGCATGAACAATTTTCCACCACATTCACTCAAGGCAGGCTACACTGTTCACAGCATATTGTTACCTACACCGCAAAACAGGTTTTATCCCGGCTCGTAAGCAGCTTTGCACAAGCGTTGTCAAAAGCACCGAGAGGCACATAGGGGTCGGCGGAAAAACAAAAAATCATCTCCGCCGCCCCGTCGTTGCTCACATAGACGGGTCTCCACGGAAAAAGGGTCAACGCCCGTATGCCGTTACGGATCGCCCTAAGTCCTTAACTCCCAGCATCAACCCCAAACTGGGCGTAAGAAGCAAACACCAGGAACTTCATCGATATGCCCTTTAATGGATTTTTAGGCCCATCTTAAAAGACAAATGAACTGACTAGAATACTGCGCCACCATATTAACTTGTCAAAATTACTCGCCGAAAAGGTAATCGTGGAATCGGCAGATGAATGAATCCTCACCGTATGCCGCGATAATGCCGCGCGCGCTGTCCGCGTGGTATTTCAGCCTTTTCGCCGCCTCGTCTCTGCCGAGGACATTTATAAAATTGGGGCAGTTGTTTTTATCAGCCGCGTCCTCAGCCTCATCCTCAAAGTCGTCTCTTATCTGAAAAGCAAGCCCGAGGTGATAAGCATATTTTTCAAGAGAGGCTATTTTTTCATCGCCGCAATCGGCGATAACAGCACCTGATATTATTGCCGCGCGTATGAGCGCCATGGTTTTGCGCTCAATGAGTCTTGTCAGCTCCTCCTCGGTGATGTCGCAGCAAAACGCAAGCTTAAGGTCGATTGCCTGACCGCCCACCATGCCGAATACTCCCGAGCAGTGAGCCACGGTGTTCATGGCTCTCACCTCTTTTTGTCCGCCGCTCATGCAGCTCGCCGACATCAGTTCAAACGCAAGGTTGAGCAGCCCGTCGCCGGTGAGCACGGCCTGCGTCTCGCCGAATTTTTTGTGGCAGCTGGGCATACCGCGGCGCATATCAGCATTGTCCATGCACGGCAAATCGTCATGCACAAGCGAGTAAGCGTGGATAAACTCTATCGCCGCCGCGTAAGGCAGAGCGTCATCTGCGCTGCCGCCGTTTTCCGCGCATATCTCGGTGCAGAGTATGGAGCGCAGCCTCTTGCCGCCGTTTAGTACACTGTACTTCATTGCGGCGACAAGCTCCGTCTCCACCCCGTCTAAGCTGTCAAGATATGCTCCGATATATCTGTCTGTATTCTCAATTTTCTTCTTATATTCTTCTTTAAAATTCATTCTGCACCTCTGTGTCTGCCGTGCCCGAAATCATGTTGACCTTCTGCTCCGCCTTTTCAAGCATTTTTATGCAGTCTGCCGAGAGCGCAACTCCCTTTTCATAAAGCTTGATACATTCGTCAAGAGACGCCTCTCCCCTTTGCAGCTTGTCTGTTATTTCCTCGAGCATCAGCATTTTATCTTCAAATGTTTTTTTCTCAGCCATTGTGTGACCGCCTTTCGGGATTTTCTGCCGCAGTGCATTCCACACTGCCGTCGCTGAGCGTCAGCGTGAAGCTGTCGCCGCGCTTTATATCATCAACTGATTTTATAACTTCGCCGTCGGTTGACGCAACGGAATAGCCGCGCATCAGAACTTTCATGGGGCTGAGGGCGTCCAGTGCGGAGCAAATTCCTGCAAGCGTATTTCTCTTTTTCTCCGTGTAATCGGTATACGCGCGCGTGATATCGCCGAGCGCTGAATCCGCCGCGATTTTGCAGTCGCCTATTTTGCCGAGCACAAGCAGCCTTATGTCGGCGCTCATAACCCTTGACAGCCTCTCGCGCTTGATGCGCACAAGATTCGTCAGTGCGGATTTGATTCTGTCCTCACTGCGGCGAAGCGCGGTTTTTAGCTCTGCCATGTCCG
>CAJLYL010000075.1 GCA_905210855.1 uncultured Clostridia bacterium | reverse complement strand
TGAACCTCTTCAATAATGGCATTAGTCAACTTCATTATTGAAATTCTTTGTATGTTCAGCTGCATTTTACCGGCCTTCAATTTCGCAAGATGCAGCAATGCAATCACCATCTGTTGTAACTGTTCAATTTTATCATGGCACGATTCCAGCAATTTTTTTGCTTCTAAACCATCGGTCATCCCCTGGAGAACTTCCAGATATAGTTGAATTCCCGTTAGAGGTGTTTTCATCTGATGTGATATATTCTCTAAATTCGTCTGAATCTCCCTTTCTGCCAGCTTGAGTTGTTGCTGTTCTCTTTGAATAAAAGATATCAAATCCTGAATTGCATTCCACATACCTATGGTATCAGGAAAATGGAAGCTAAATTCTGGATTTCTATAAATTTCTTCATGTTTTCCATCCCTTTCTTAATTTTTAATCTCTTTAGAATTTTTTATTATTATACGCCCGAAAAATCAAAAAATCAAGAGTTTTTTATTGTTTTTTCTTATTTTTAGGCGTTTTAGCCAAAAGTGAACAATTCGTTGTTCCATGTTGTAGCACATGAATAAAAAGCAAAGGAAATCTCTGTCTCAATCATGCCTCATTTAGGCAGCAATTATACATTAAGTTCTGCCTTGGCGCCCAAAATATCCTTGTTTTCATCAAGAATCGGTCTGATATAATCTCTGATAAACTCCTCCGTCTGCTCCGGCGCCCTGCCGATGTAGTTCTCGGGTTTGAGCACTGCGCGCAGCTTGTCCTCGTCTATATTAAAGCTTTCGTCGGCAATTATTCGCTCAATGAGGTCGTTTTTCCTTCCTTCAACCTTAACCTGCCTGCCGGCTTCCATGGAATGTACACGGATTTTTTCGTGCAACTCCTGTCTGTCGCCGCCATTCTTCACTGCCTCCATCATAATGTTTTCCGTCGCCATAAACGGCAGCTCGCTCATTATACGGCTCTCTATAACCTTGGGGTACACCACAAGCCCGTCCACAACATTGAGATATATCTCAAGCACGGCGTCTGTTGCAAGAAAAGCCTCCGCAACGGAAAGTCTCTTGTTTGCCGAGTCGTCGAGAGTGCGCTCAAACCACTGTGTTGACGCGGTGATTGCCGGATTTATCGATTCTGCTATTACATATCTTGCAAGAGACGATATTCTCTCGGAGCGCATGGGGTTTCTCTTATATGCCATCGCCGACGAGCCTATCTGGCTCTTTTCAAACGGCTCCTCAATCTCTTTAAGATGCTGCAAAAGACGTATGTCATTGCTGAATTTGTACGCGCTCTGAGCGATGCCCGAGAGCACGGAGAGCATCTGCGAATCTATCTTTCGCGAGTATGTCTGACCCGACACGGGGTAAACAGCCTTGTAACCCATCTTTTCGGCAATGAGGCTGTCAAGCTTTTTCACCTTTTCATGGTCGCCGTCAAAGAGGTCGAGAAAGCTTGCCTGTGTGCCCGTCGTTCCCTTTGAGCCGAGCAGCTTTACGTTTGAGAGAATGTGCTCAACCTCCAGATAATCAAGATAGAGCTCATGCAGCCAAAGACTCGCCCTCTTGCCGACGGTTGTAAGCTGCGCCGCCTGGAAATGAGTAAAGCCGAGGGTCGGCATATCCTTATACTTCATGGCAAACGCGGCAAGCTCATTCATCACATTAACAAGCTTTTTGCGGATAAGCTCCATAGCCTCCGCCATTATTATGAGGTCGGTATTGTCGCCGACATAGCACGAGGTTGCGCCGAGGTGAATGATTCCCTTTGCCTCGGGGCACTGCACACCGTATGCGTACACATGGCTCATTACGTCGTGGCGCACCTCTTTCTCGCGCGCCTGTGCCACCTCATAGTTGATGTCGTTTACATGGGCTTTAAGCTCGTCAATCTGCTCTTGCGTGATGCCCAAACCCAGCTCCGCCTCAGCCTCGGCAAGGGCTACCCAAAGCCTGCGCCATGTTGTAAACTTTTTGTCCGGCGAGAACAGATATTTCATCTCTTTGCTTGCATATCTGCTGTTGAGCGGACTCTCATAAGTATCATGCATTGTCTCTACCTCTCTTTTGTGTTTTTAAAATTTAAGAAAAATTACAGGGTATTTTTTCATACCCTGTAATTATACTACATCTTCAAGAATTTTTCAAGCCTGTCAAGACCTTCTTTTATGTTCTTTGTGCTTGTGGCATACGACCAGCGCACAAAATTCGGCGCGGCAAAGCCTGTGCCCGGTACAACCGCCACGAGGCATTTGTCCAAAAATGCATTTGCAAAATCGTCCGCATTCTCAATCTTCACTCCGGCTATGGTTCTGCCGATAAGTTTTTCTATATTCATCATCACATAAAACGCTCCCATAGGCATCCTTGCAGAAACGCCGTCTATGGAATTGATACGTTCCACCATGTATTTTCTGCGTTTGTCAAACGCGCATCTCATAGTCTCCACAGTCTCCGCAGGGCCTGTGAGTGCCGCCACAGCCGCTGCCTGGGCAATCGAATTGGGGTTGGATGTGGTGTGGCTCTGCACATTGCTCATAAGCTTTGCAATCTGCGGATTGGACGCAGCAAAACCTATTCTCCAGCCTGTCATGGCATATGTCTTTGACAAGCCGTTTATCACTATGGTGAGATCCTTTATCTCGTCGCCGAGCGACGCAATGCTGACGTGCTTTTTACCGTCGTAAACAAGCTTTTCGTATATCTCATCGGATATGACGAATATGCTGTGTGCCACGGCAACTGCCGCAATGGCGCGCAGTTCGTCCTCGGTATAGAGCATACCTGTGGGGTTGCTGGGGCTGTTGAGCACAATTGCTTTTGTCTTGTCGGTTATGGCAGATTCAAATTCCTCTGCGGTGAACTTAAAATCTTCTTCTTCCTTTGTCTGCAAAACTACCGGCACACCGTCGTTATACTTAACCATCTCGGGATAGCTGACCCAAAACGGCGCAGGAATGATAACCTCGTCGCCGGGGTTGAGGATAGCGCCGAAAGCATTTATAAGCGAATGTTTCGCGCCGTTGCTCACAACTATGCACGACGGATCGTAGTCCAGTCCGTTGTCGTCCTTAAATTTTTTGCACACGGCTTTTTTCAGCTCCAGTGTGCCGGACGCCGGAGTATAACGCGTCTTGTTATCGTTAATTGCCTCTATGGCAGCCTTTTTTATATGTTCCGGAGTATCAAAATCCGGCTCGCCTGCGCCGAATCCGACAACGTCCAGACCGTCAGCCTTCATCTGCTTGAATTTTGCGTCAATGGTGAGAGTAGCAGACGGATTAATCTTCAAAAATTTTTCCGATAAAATCATGGTATACCTCCGAAGTTTACTTTTAAGTTACATACAAGTATGAGTATAGCACAACAAACTCAAAAATGCAAGTTTTTTAATGCAAAAATTCATATTTTTGAAAAAGATTGTACACATTGTTAAAACTGATATCGCAAACACAAGATTTTGTGTCATTTTTGTCCCCGAGCGCTTTAAAAAGCACTGAAACATCAGCCGCGCTCCCCATGCCGTCCGCCGCGGACGAAATTCCGTCAAAGTCACCGCCAACGGCGGCGCACTCCGCTCCGCCGACCGAAACAACGTGTGCGATATGCCGCGCAATATCGGCAATTCCGCCATTTTGCCCCGACAAAAACGGCGGATAAAAATTCACACCGACCACTCCGCCCGAGAGGGCAATTTTGCGTATCATACCGTCCGTCAGGTTGCGCGGATGAGCACAAATTGCACGACAATTTGAATGAGAGGCAACAAGCGGCTTGCAAAAACAAGCCGCCGTGTCATAAAAAGCCGCGTCCGACATATGCGACACATCGACCGCCATACCGTCACGCTCCATACGGCGCAAAATTCTTTCGCCGGCAGCTGTCACGCCGCCTCCGCTGCCGAGGCAGCCACCGCACAGTACGTTGTCAAAATTCCACACAAGCCCCGCCATGAGGTAACCCACCTCACGCAGATGCGACACTGCGTCCCCGTCAACCCCTGCTGTGTTTCCGAGTGCCTCAGCGGTAAGCACCGCGCCGACGCCGCCGTTTTTTCTCACCGCGGCAATATCCCCGAAACTTCGGCAAAGAGTCATTCCGCTGCGCGCGCACACTTTTTTCATGAAATCGGCAGCATCGAAATAATCGTCCAATGTCAGTTCGCCCTCGTTGAACAAAGAAAAACACTGAATCATGGGTTTGTATAGATTCAGTGTTTTTATGTTTATCATAAGTTTCCCGTCCGTTATGTCTGCGCCGCCTTTGTACAGTCTGAGCAGGGTGTCGCAGTGCAAATCAAAATATGGGTACATATCATTCTCCGTCAGAACGCATTTTCTATATGATTTATCTTTGACACGGCGAAAACTCCGCCGACAAACCCGCCGTATACTTCGATTACATCAAAGCGCACTTCGCACTCAATGTGCCGAGAGCGGATATACGACATAGCCCCTTGGGTTATCTTGATGCGCTTGCGGTAGTTCACCGCCTCGCACGGATAGCCGAAATCGGCGTTTTTCCTGGTCTTCACCTCTACAAAGCAAATCATGCCGTCCTTACTATATGCTATGATGTCAAGCTCGGATGTATGCGTGCGAAAATTTTTCTCCGCTATCCTGTACCCCTTGGAGACAAGGTATCTCGCCGCAGCATCCTCGCCGCATCTGCCTATCTGCGCAGTGTTCATCGCACATACTCCCTCACGCCTTTGAATGTGAGGCGGTGTATCGGGCAGGGACCGTATTTTTTCACCGCCTCAAGGTGTTCCTTGGTGGGGTAACCTTTGTGCTTGGCAAAGCCGTACTCAGGGTACACTTTGTCAAGCTCGGTTATGTATCTGTCACGCGCCACCTTGGCAAGAATTGACGCCGCAGCTATGGAACGGCTGAGCGAATCGCCTTTTACTATTGTCTCAAACTCCGTGGGGATATTTTTTGCTCGGTTGCCGTCAATCAGTGCAATCTCGGGCATAACAGGCAATCCGTTCAGTGCATATGCAAACGCCAGATATGCCGACTCCAGGATGTTTATGCGGTCTATGGTCTTTTCGTCAACGGATGCGATGTTCCAGTAAAGCGCCTTTTCCTTTATCACATCAAACAGATATTCGCGCTTTTTCTCGCTGAGTTTTTTGGAGTCGTCCAGTCCCTCTATATCCGCCCCGGGGTGGAGAACCACCGCAGCGGAAAACACCGCGCCGGCAAGCGGCCCTCTGCCTGCCTCGTCCACGCCGGCAACGACGGTTTTGCCCATATCCCAATACTTGCGCTCGTACACGAGCATATCTTTATCTTTCATAGCAAAAAATCTCCTTACAAAACGAACTGCAAAATAATAATATTTTGCAGTTCGCAATCGTTAATTAAATTTCATCCGGTTTTTCAAGTGAAATATTGCCGAGCTTTGCACCGCGGAATTCATCCAAAAGTATCTTTGCCGCCCTCTCGGTGTCTATCTCGCCGCCCGACACGACAAAACCCCTGTTTTTGCCGAGCAGTGTAAGCATCTCATACGATTCGAGATCGCCGATATCCGTCATGCGATATCTCTCGGCAAGGCTCTCGGGATAGTGTGACCGCAGAAAAACAAGCAGCTCACACGCAAGCTCCTCAATGTCCATTATCTCATCCTTGATTGCCCCCGTAAATGCAAGCTTTTTGCCGACGGAATCGTCCTCAAACTTCGGCCAAAGTATGCCCGGGGTATCGAGCAGCTCAATGCCGTTATCAAGCCTTATCCACTGTTTGCCCTTGGTAACGCCCGGTCTGTCGCCGGTTATGGCGCTCTTTCTGCCGGAGAGCTTATTTATGAGCGACGATTTACCAACATTCGGTACGCCGACCACAATCACTTTAATCGCCCTGTTAGTTATGCCGCGTTCTCTCTGTCTGGCAATTTTGTCAGCGAGAATCTCGCGGCACTTTGCGAATATAAAGTTAAGCTTTTTGCTGCCGGTAGATGAGATGACAAGCACGGGCAGCCCCCTGTCCGCAAAGTACCTCTCCCACTGCGCGGTGATTGCCGCATCGGCAATGTCAGCTTTGTTGAGCAGCAGCAAGCGCGGTTTGTCGCCCACAATCTCGTCAATCTTGGGGTTGCGGCTGCTGAGCGGCAGCCGTGCGTCCACTATCTCTATAACTATGTCTATCAGCTTGATGTTGTCCTGCATCATACGCTGAGTTTTCATCATATGACCGGGAAACCACTGTATGTTCATGTGCCCTCTCCTACTTGCTGTAAAGCGAGCCGAAATCGGAGAAAGGCAGCAGGCGGAACTCCGCCTTGCCTATGACATTGCCGAGCGGAATCAGGCCCACCGTGGCGTCGCGGCTGTCGCGGCTGTTGTTTCTGTTGTCACCCATAACGAAGATGTAACCCTCCGGCACGGTGCAGGGATACTCCATTGTGCCCGATGATTCGAGCGGCTCTGCAATGTAATCTTCATCAAGCACCACTCCATCAACCGTGACGGTGTGCTCCTCGCCGTTTACATCAACCGTCTGTCCGCCCACTGCAATAACTCGCTTGATGTAGGGAGTCTTGGGGCTGTTCGGCGGTCTGAAGATAATTATATCCCCGACAGCCGGTTTATACATAAATCTGTTTGCATAAAGCACATCGCCGTTTGTAAGCGTCGGGTTCATTGACGGCCCGTCCACCCTCACAAGAGTGAACACATAGGTCTTTATCACCAAAGCGATGACTATTGCCACTGCAATCGAGATTACCCAATCCAGCGCTTCCTTCTTCCAGTTAAACACAGGAACCGGATTCGGGTGCTCTGTCATTCCGAAAGTTTCGACGGGATTTTCAAGATTTTCTTCATTTGTGAAATCCTCAACCTCCGACTGTTCGTTTTCCTCTGCCTGAGGTTCATTGTTCTTATTGTACTCGTCCATAATCTGCACCAACCTTTCTACAAATTATCCTATAAAGCAATAAAATGCCATGGCGAAACAATATACATCTCTCCATAGCACCTGCGGTTTGTGATATTGCGGCTGCGGATTCACCGCAGCCGCTCTGATTAAACTTACACTCAGATTTTTTCCTTAACTCTTGTAGCTTTGCCGACTCTATCGCGGAGGTAGTAGAGTTTCGCTCTTCTGACTTTACCTCTTCTTACAACAGCAATTGATGCAAGCTTGGGGGAATTGATGGGGAATGTTCTCTCAACGCCGACGCCGTAGGAAATTCTTCTTACAGTGAAAGTCTCGTTGATGCCGCCGTGTTTCTTAGCGATAACAGTGCCCTCAAACATCTGGATTCTCTCTTTGGAACCCTCTTTAACCTTAACGCCGATTTTAATCGTGTCACCGATATTAAAAGCGGGAAGGTCTGTTCTGATCTGGTCTTTCGTGATACTTTCGATAATGTTCATGTTTAATATCCTCCTAAATTTCCAAGACGTTCATGCCCAAACCAAAGCAGAGGACCGCCCGTATACCTTTAATACTATAACACATCCCGTCGAAAAATGCAAGCCTTTTTTAAAATTTTTTCATTTTATTTCGCCGCACACCGAACAGAGAGACAAAAAAATCAGAATATACATGATTTACTCCGCCCAATGAGACGCGAGCAATTCCACTTTTCCCGACTCAACATTGAGCGAAAAATCCCCGACTTTCTCGGGAGACGCACACGAAAAGTAAAGTATCTTTTCGGCACCGTCTGTCCTGTAAGCAAACGGGTTTAATCTGTCATAACCGAAGCCGTCAATTTTTCTCACCTCGTCGAGAGCATCGTCGGATACCGAATTATCCGAGAACACGATGTACAGCCTGTCTTTAATCACTCCGAGTTTTTCCGATTCGCAGAAATGCACCGTCTTAAAGCTGTCTGCGTCAAACCATGACATAATAAAATCATTTTCGTTTTTTCCGAGCAATTCGAGCATCGGGTCGCCGTCCGTATAATAATCGGGATATTCTATGGCGGTCTTTTGCGCGCTTGTGTTCCCGTCTATCGCGAAAGCGACCGTGGCAAGTGCGTCTTTGCGAATCGCCGGTACTCCGCCAAAGTGGATGTAAAAATCCCTGTGACCGTTGCCCGCTCCGCTTATTATACTAATATTCTCCGCCTCATATCCGTTTACGGATATTTTAATAAATTTAGCCGCGTCGGCATAAAAATCTTTCGGATTTTTTTCCTCGTCAACGCCGTAGCCGCAGTAAGTAAACGACCGCAGCTTTGCAAGAAGATCATCTGCGAAAAAAAGTCCGCCGTTCTGATGAAATTTCATGTCAATTGAATATCCGTCGCCCGAGTGGTTGAGTGTGCAGTCGAAATATCCGATATCTCCGCTGCCGGCAAGATTGCCTTTGTCAAAGGTTATTCCAAATCCGCCGCTGCCCTGCTCC
>CAJLYL010000074.1 GCA_905210855.1 uncultured Clostridia bacterium | reverse complement strand
CGGACAGCAGTGCAGTAGCGCTGAACTCGTCGTCTGAGAATAAAAAACACATACACCTCCTTTAACGGAGGATTTTCTCCGCACTGCTATCGGTTTTCAAAATATAATATACACCCCCTCGACTTTGTGCAGAATCTGCGTTTTGACGGTAGGGGTCGATGCCCTCATCGACCCGAGCAAACTAACGTTTTGTACAAATAAACGCCTTACAGTAAGGCTCCCCTGTGCAAGGGTGCAGCTTGCCGGTGGCAACCGTTTATCGCCGACCGAAGCGGGGCTGTAAAAGTTTGAATTTTAATATTTTAAGATTTTTCACATTTTATTCACACTTTATTCAAATCGATGTGTTATTATATAATCACAGAAAGGGAATAAAGGTGTTCAGGAGGTTTTAACAATGGATGAATTCAAATGGTACAACGATGATTTCCAGAATAACAGTCAAAACTTTAAGGATTCCGAAAATCACGAAAACTATGAAAGCGAAAATTTCACGGAGCATACTCCGAAGAAGAAAAAAATAAATTTCAATTTCTTTAAGAACAAAAAGAAGGCGGCGACGGTTGCACTCGCAGTTGTGCTTGCCGGAGTTGTGTCGGTGTCGGGTTATTCGCTCGCGGCAAACAGAAATACCGGCGCGGATATGTCGTCGGCACTCAAGACTAATCTTTCCACCACGGCGTCGGACGGCAGCAGCGCGTCCAAGGACGCAAACACGGCGCAGAACCTTGTATCGTCGTCGAACAGAAAGGTGTACACCACCCCCGAGATAGTCGATATGGTCGGCCCTGCGGTTGTGGGAGTCATCAACAAGACGACTTACACCAACCCTTACGCCGGACTCTACGGAGCACAGGGCGGCAGTTCGTCACAGGAGGTTGAACAGGGCAGCGGCTCCGGCGTAATCATCAGCGAGGACGGCTACATCGTTACCAACAACCATGTTATCGAGGGCGCGACAGAGATCGGCGTTATCCTCAACACGGGCGATCAGTACACCGCAAAACTTGTCGGCAATGATTCCAAGACGGATCTTGCCGTGCTCAAGATAGACGCAAACGGACTCACATATGCAAAACTCGGCTCAAGCTCGGATTTGCGCGTGGGCGACACGGCAATTGCCATAGGCAATCCGCTCGGTCAGGAGTTCGCCGGAACAACCACTCAGGGCATCATCAGCGGACTTAACAGATCCGTTACCATAGACAACAAAACGCTCAATCTGATTCAGACAGACGCGGCAATCAACCCCGGAAACTCCGGTGGTGCGCTTGTCAACGCATACGGCGAGGTCATCGGCATAAACACCGCTAAGATTTCTTCATCGCAGTATGAGGGTCTCGGTTTCTCCATCCCGATTGACGATGCAAAGCCGATTATAGAGGATCTCATATCCAACGGCTATGTGACCGGCAGACCCGTCATCGGCATTGCCGGCAGGGCTGTAACGGAGCAGGACGCAAAGGCATACAACCTCAAGGTCGGCGTGTATGTGGTCAGCATGACGGCTGATTCGCCGGCATATATGGCAGGCATAAAGATTGGTGATATCATCACGGAATGTGACGGCACCAAGATAGAAACAGTGGACAATCTCAATGAGATTAAAAATAAGCACAAAGTCGGCGACACCCTCACACTCAAGGTGTACAGACAGGATAAGTTCGTTGACATCAAACTGGTGCTCGGAGAGGAAACTCCGTCAACAAACAACTGATTTACCATCTCTCTCTTTTTTTCAATAGATTTCCCCCTTTGAAACGGCGGTGTACACTCGGTACACCGCCGTTTCTATGTGTGTCGTTCTGCTAATGCCACTACGGATTATTTCCGATAGTGCGTTGTAGGGGTCGATGCCCTCATCGACCCGCAGCCGGCGAACAAATTCGCATTTACGTCAATGTTTCGTTAATGCAGCCGCAGGAGCGCCCCTGCGCGGTAGCTCAAAAATAAAAAACAAATCTCGCAAAATCTGTTTTAACGGAATATTGACAAAAAACAAACATAGGTATATAATGATATTGCAACTAAAAACGGTTGCAAATGACACGGAGGATGAAAATGAGCAAAAAAGAGAAACTTATAGCAAGGCTGAAAGAAATGCCGAAGGATTTTACTTTTGATGAAGCGGTGCAGTTAATGGGCTATTTTGGATATAATGTGAATAACAGCGGAAAAACAAGCGGGTCAAGAATAGCATTTGCAAATGATAAAAAGGACTATATACGGATGCACAAACCGCACCCGAGAAAAATTCTGAAAGCATATCAGGTGCAAAACCTCATTTCTGATTTAAAGGAGCGCGATTTAATATGAAAAATGTTCTGAATTACAAAAACTATATCGGCACTGTGGAATTTTCTGAGGAAGACAAGGTTTTTTTCGGAAAAGTAATAGGAATAACAGATTCGATTTCATTTGAAGGAGATACTGTTGATAATTTGATTGAGGATTTCCACGATGCCGTTGATGATTATCTGGAATTTTGTGCAGAAAACGGAAAAGAACCTCAGCAGCAGTATAAGGGCAGTTTTAATGTCAGAATAGCACCGGAGCTTCATCGAAAGGCAAGTCTTGACGCTATGGCAAAAAACATATCGCTTAACAGCTATGTGGAAGAGGCAATAGCAATGCACATAAAGCAGGATTCGATTGCTTTATAGTCGGATTAACGGCTCAAAAATGCAGCGGGCATGAATTAATGTTACAATTAACATCATGCGTACTCGTGGCGGATTTTTTTGAAACGGCGGTGTACACTCGGTACACCGCCGTTTCTGCGCCCTTTTCTACCCTATCATATTTTCATCATAAACCGCCCTGCATCCGCCGATAAATTTCGGTCTTGTCCTCGCCGCAATGACGATTGCTTCGCCGATTTTTTTTGTCTCGAGGCGCAGCGGCACGGCAACCCTTTTGAGGTGCATACCGATGAGGGTCGCCCCTATATCCAGCCCTGCGTCCGCGCGGATTTCCTCCACCACAACCGGATGTGAAAAATGAGCATACGCCTGTGTGGCAAACGAGCCTCCAGCCTTTGGCTGCGGCACAACGTTAACTATGTCCGCCCAGGGCACGGCTTCCGCCTCGGTGACTATGGCGCGGTTGAGGTGCTCGCAGCACTGCGCGGCAATGTATATGCCCTTTTCCTGCGCAAATTCATATATGCTCTCAAAGAGCACCTTAGCTGTGTCCGGATTTGAATTTGTGCCGAGTTTTGAGCCGAGTATCTCGCTTGTGGAGCAGCCGATAACCACGATGTCACCGCGCTTCAGGTGCGCCTTTTCGTATAATTCCTCTATGGCGGCTCTGCCTTGGAGCGCTATTGTTTCTGTCATAATACAGTCATCCCTTTCGCGAATGAAAAATACTTTTTAATACAGCTTATATTATATCAGACCGGCCGCAATAAATCAATGCGGCGGACAATATTTTTTCGTGAAAATTCAATTGCCGACGCGGCGTGATTCTGCACGGATTATCCTGCACACGCGCGCCCGATTGTACCTCTGCACAAAAACAAACTGCAAATCAAACAGTGCCGCGAGCACCGATGTCACCGCAAAGGCGGCAAAACCGCCGAATATTCCCGAAAAAGACATCGGCAAAAAGCTGAGCGCAGCAATGACGGTGTGCCCTACCTCGGCATTGCGCATATTGTGAGCAAGTGCAGGCAGATTGCCGCCTTTAACTTCAAAAAGCGATGGGTTGTACGTCGGCACACGGTTTTTCCATGATTTTGTGCGAACTGCTTTGTAAAAAATCTGCTCTCCCCTGCCGAGTTCAAACGCAAAATCATCGCTTCGCCCCGTGCGCACCGCGGTAACCGCGGCGACAACAGCCATGCGCATGATTATGTGATACAAAATTGCGCAAAACGTCACAGCAAGCGAATAAAACAAATCGCTGCCGAGGTTCGCGTATGCTGCAAGACACGCCACGGCAAAAATCGCCGACGCAGCCGCGGAAAAATATATGAGCTTTTGGGGAGTTATCATCCTTCATCACCAAAATCAATTATAGCATCGCACAAAAATTTTGTCAACAACCCGACGCCGACGCGGCGCAAAACAACTGCGGAGAATCGCGCTTTACCGCAATCCTCCGCAGTTATGTAATCAAAGCTTTATTTTTTTGCCGCTTCGCAGAGTTGTACAAGCGAAGCTATTGTTTCCTCAACGATCTTAAGGGCACTTCCGGCATAAACACTTTTAATCGGGGCAAAAGGTTACAAGAAATCATAAAAGTTTAATTTAAATCCCGCTTTTGCATTGAATTTTTCCCGTTTTATGATACAATTAATATATGAAGTTAACGGAGGGGGACAAATGGGACTTTTTGCAGATATCACAGAGCTGATAAATTACGGGCTTGTCACGGTGTACGGATTTTTGCTCAGCGTGGCTTTTTCGGGCGGCTGCAAGGACGGCAGACAGAGGAATATGTCGGCATTTTTGCTGGGCTTTTTCCTCATAGTCCAGCTGCCGTTCCGGTATTTCATGGGTGAGGATTTCACCAGAAAGATATACCCTCTCCTGGTGCATCTGCCGCTGATGCTCATACTCATGATTGCGCAGAAGAAGAGCCTTGGCATGGCATTGGTGAGCGTGTGTACGGCGTATTCGTGCTGCCAGTTTCCGCATTGGATATCCGTGGCGGTGCTCGATATAACGCATATCCGCCTTGCCGCAAATCTGTCATACACGGTGTCGATAGTGCCGATATTTCTGCTGCTGTATCACTTCTTTTCCAAATTTGCGTACACGGCGATGTCGTACTCGAGGCGGTCGCTGATACTCTTCGGCATAATGCCCGTTTCGTATTACATATTTGATTATGCCACCACCACCTACACCAAGCTGCTCTATTCCGGCGGATTCATGGTAACCGAGGCAGTGCCGACAATATGCATACTGTTCTATGTCGGCTTCATCTCCATGTACCACGCCGAGGTGCAGTGCCGAAGCCGCGCGGAGTTTGAAAAATCTGCGCTGTCCATGGAGCTGAAGCAGGCGGAAACAGAGATTGACGCCATGAAGATGATTCATGAGCAAAACGCGGTTCTGCGCCACGATTTGCGCCATCATGTCAACATGATTTCAAATTATCTTGAAAGCAATGATGTGGATGCGGCATTGAAATATATCAATCAGATAAAGGACGACGCGGACAAGGTTACGCCGGTTATATACACCGACAACAAAATAGTCAATTTTGCGCTGTCGTACTACGCCTTTAAGGCAAGGCAGCTCGATATCCGTATGCGGTGCAGCGCCAACGTGCCGCAGACAACGGGGATTGCCGACACCGATTTGAGCGCGCTGCTGTCAAATGTGCTTGAAAATGCGCTAAACGCCGCCGCGGCTTGCGCAGATCCGGAGCGGCGCGAGATAAACGCCATGCTGACGGCGAGGAGCGAAAAGCTGCTGATATCCGTCACCAATTCATACGAGGGAGCGATAGAAGCCGAGGACGGCGTGCCGTCAAGCGGCGAGGACGGTCACGGATTCGGCATCAAGAGCATACGCGCCATTGCACGCAGATATGGCGGCGAGTGCCTGTTTGAATGGAGCGGAGGCGAGTTCAGAACAAGGATTGTTATGAATATGTAAAGCCAAAACGGAGCGGTTATCACCCGCTCCGTTTAGGCAAACGGCACATTTTTCACTTTGAATTCCCTATGATTAAGGTATGACAGCATATTTTCGTCCGAAAATTCAAACCGCAGTTTATAGGAGTACAGCGCCTGTCTCTTCATGCCGACACGGCGGTTAAAATCATTTGTGCCATACTTTCCGTCACCGGCAAGCGGATGCCCTATTGAAGCGAAGTGCGCCCTTATCTGATGTGTGCGCCCCGTGAGCAGCTCAACCTCGACAAGCGACGTCAGCTCGCCCTCACGCAGCACCCTATACCTCGTGGCAATGCTCTTGCCGCCCGGTATGGGTTCGCCGTGGATATACACGCGGTTCTGCTCCGTGTTCTTGACAAGATATCCCCTCAGAGTGCCCGATTTTTCCTCAAGCCGACCGCTGACGAGGCAGAGATAGAATTTCTTGATTTCCCTTGACTTGATTTTTTCGTTTATCACCTTCAACGCAGCGGCATTCTTCGCCGCGATGACTATGCCGCCCGTGTTCCTGTCTATGCGGTTGCACAGCGCCGGAGCAAAGGAATTTTCCTCGTCGGGTCGGTACTCGCCCTTGCGGTAGAGATACGCTTTCATGTGGTTGAGCAGGGTGTTCACCTTCTCGCTGTCGTCATCGTGCACTATCATGCCCGGTTCTTTGTCCATGAGCAGTATGTTGCCGTCCTCGTATACTATGTTCAGCCGCGGTTCAAGATTTTTGTAGGAATCGTTGTACTCCCCCTGCTCAAAAAACTCGTCGTTGATGTACATATCCACCCTGTCGCCGCCAACCAGCCGATAGCTTATCTCGGTGCGTTTTCCGTTCACCTTTATCCGTTTTTTGCGGATTGCCTTGTACATCAGGCTCTGCGGCATATTAAGATATTTTGTCAGGAACTTGTCAACCCTCTGGTTGGCGTCGTTCCCGTTTATAATCACAGTTTTCATGCAAGTCCTCCGATAGAGCCGGCAATCGGCATATCGAGGTGAAATTCCGTGAGGAAATCCTCCCCCTCGTCCGCATCTGTAAGCACGGTGCGTACAAGATACGGCAGTGCGCCGATATCAAAACTCCCTGCGCCGTAGCCCGTGCAGAGTACTGTGCCGCACGGCATAAGGCGAAAGCTGCCTGCGCTTGCCGCAAGGTACGCCATGCCCTCGTCCGATATGAGCTCTCTTTCCGCCTCAACGGTGCGTATGGGCGCGCCGCATTTTTGCAAAATCTTCATCACAAACGGCGACGGCACCACCGCGCCGCTCTCGCTGTCTATCCCGTGGCCGTCCGAGAGAAGCGAACAGGCAACGGAGCTCACGCCGAAGCTCTCCGCCGCTATCATCACCGCCGCCCACGCGCACAGCTGCGCCGCGCTCGCCTCGGGGTACAGCGTGCTTATCGGTTCAAGCCGTCTGCCGATTTTTCCGCACACGGCATCGTCATCATCGGCACAGCCGAGCCGCGCCAAGGTGCAGTTCATGCCGCCGCGCACCGCCGCAGTGCGGTCAATGGTCACATTGAGTCCGCTCTCCTTCAGCTCCGCGCAGATGTAGTCCGCGGACGCGCCCATGTCGATGAGCGCACCGAGGAGCATCTCCGTGGTAAAGCCGGCAAAACAGTCTATATAGAGTGTTTTCATCACTCGGTCACCTCTGTGCTGCCATCTGTTTCGGGTTGCTCGGGCACAGACTCGTCCGCCGGCTCCGGTTCGCCGAATACCGCCGTCTCATCAGCTTTCGCACTCGGTCTGTCCGAGAACAGCTCCATGTTTTCAATAGCCGCCTTTACCTCGTCATGAGTTATGGTCGAAAGATATTTTTCGGGGAACTCCAGAGCCTTTTCATAATATTTTTTCGCCTCGTCATACATTCCGCGTTTTTCAAGCAGCATACCGTAGTTGTAGTAAGGCTCTATGAACTCCGGATTTTGCGTAAACAGCTTTTTGTATATCTCGTCCGCCTTTTCAAACTCGCTGTTGATGATGTAGCAGTTGCCGAGGTTGTCCTCGATAATCATGTTGTCGCAGTTGTACTCGTAACCCTCTTTGTTGAACTCGAGCGCCTTTGATATCTCGTTGTTGAGGATGTAGAAATAACCCAGTGTACCGTAAAGAGTTGTGGAGCACATACCCTTGTCGTGCAGTTCCTCAAGCATGGTTATAGCCTCGCCCAGCTCGCCCTGCTTCCATTTGATGAGCGCACGGTTGATGTTTGCCGTGAGCAAATCCTCCTTGGTAAGCTCGCGGCGGTTAAGGTAAGTAACCTTGTTTAAGATAGCCTCCGCTTCATTAAGCTTGCCGTCTCTTATCATCATGTATGCATACATGAGGGTGTATATGGGGCGCAGCTTTGTCGTGTCATAGGCTCTTTTCATCCATGCATAGGCGGTTTCGTGGTCGCCGCTGCCGTATTTGTTCTGACCTATGAGGAAAAAGATTATTGCGCGGTTGACGATTGCGATAATCGCCACGCCGACAATAAAGCCGATTATTCCGCCGACAGCGCCGAAAGATGAGGCGCCGATGAATGTAATGATGGCTGCCAGTGCTATGTAGAGCAGCCCGTGAATAATTTGTTTCATGATATTACCTCCGGTAAATTTAAAATAAGCGTGGTGATAACTGCCACTCATCGAAACTGATTTTTACAACAATTATTGTGCGGAATCTCCCGTAAAGGATGTGTGTGTATTTTTTATTCTCAGACGACGAGTTCAGCGCTACCG
>CAJLYL010000073.1 GCA_905210855.1 uncultured Clostridia bacterium | reverse complement strand
AAAACGAAACCGTTTTGCCGCACCCTCTTTTGAAGTCTTCAGTTTAACACATATATTGCAAAATTGAGATATCCGGCGAAGCAGACCCACAAAATATAGGGAATGAGCATCCATGCCGCCGGCTTTGAAATTGCGTAAAACCTCACGGCGGTTACTATGATTACCGCGAGCAGCGCCAACAGCCACACAAACGCAAACAGGTATGCCCCGAGGTTGAAAAAGACTATTGACCAGAGAAAATTCATGACAAGCTGAACCGCATAGGGTATGAGAGCGTTTTTTCTCTGCTCCTCCGGCGCGTCGGCTGTGTAAACAATGGCTGACGCTATGCCCATGAGCACAAAAAGAATTGTCCACACCACAGGAAAAAGCCATGACGGCGGAGAGAGCGGCGGCTGATTCAGACTGTTGAATTCCTGCATTGCCCCTTGAGTGAGCAATGCGGACAGACCGCCTACCACGAGAGGTATTGCAATGCCGATAATATATTTTTTTGCCTTTGATTCCATATAATCACCCGATTATATGGTATGCATATATGCGTAAAAATATACTGACGTAATTCGATTTATCTGAATCTGCTTTTATAGCTTCTCTTCCGCTTTGCCTTGTTCAGCATAACCGTGTATGCCACAAATGCCGCAATAAGCAGAATGACTATTGTGATGAAAATCCATGATGTAAACACCGCGCCTATTGCCGCAAAAAAACCCTTGACCGGCGCTGCGGACACGGTTGCGTCGGCAACGAGGATTGTGGAGCCGACTTTTTCGCCGTTGTACGATACTGTCAGCTGACCGAGAGCGTCTCCCTTGGTTACCGGAGCTTTCACTTTTTTGTTGGTTTCAACCTTTTTTTCAAGCTTATCCCTGTCAAAGCCTTTGGGCAGATTTATGTACACATCATTCGGCACAACAAGCAGCACCTTGCCTGCTTCCTTGCCGTTGCGCAGATTTATCTCCGCTATGATTTCATCCTTGGAGAGAATTTTTTCCGAAACATAGTATTGCGCCGCGTATTCAATGAGCTGCTTTGCGTCCTCAGAGGCGTAGTTGGTTCCGTCCCTGTACGGCGAATTTGCAGTCAGGCACATGAATGTAGAATTGCCGCTTTCGTACATCAGCGCAATGCCGCAGTCGCTGTTGCTCACATATGATGTCTTTACGCCGATTGCATTGGGGGTGTAGTACGCATTGCCCGAAGCATTGGACACGAATTTGTTTGTGTTGTTCATATACCTGGTTTGAGAATATTTGTTTGTCGGGGCGATTTTGTACGTCTTGGTTTTCACTATCTGTCTTATTGTTTCATCATTCATGGCGAAGTCAACAATCAGAGCTATGTCCTTGAGGGTTGAGTACTGGTCGTCATCGGGAGTGCCGCTCGGGTTGGTGAAATGGGATGAGGCACAGCCCAGCTCTGCCGCCTTGGAATTCATCTTTTCCACAAAGCTGTCCATGGAGCTTGCACAGTAGACGGCAAGCGCATTTGCCGCCTCGCCGGCATCATATATCAGCATACCGTGCATAAGGTCGCTGACGGTCATCGTCTCCCCCGGGAGCAGACCCATATTGTTGAATGAAAAGTCATATCCGTTTACGGCCTTTGAATCGGCGGTCACCTTTTCGTTTACATCATTCACCATTGTGAGCGCAACCACAGCCGTTAGCAGCTTTGTAAAGCCGCCCGGGGCGATTTTCGCGTCGCTGTTTTTTTCGTATATCACCTTGGAGGAGTCTGCGTCTGTCAGCAACAGGTTTTCCGAGCGCAGCCCATCGGGCACGTTTGCCGCTTCTCCGTCGGCAAACGCAGGGGAGCATCCGATACACAGTGTACACACTACCATTATTAACGCAATTATTTTTTTCATCTCGATACCTCTGTAAAAATTTTTATACTTCACTTATTATAAGTATAACACAAAATTTATCGGTTTTCCATAGTTTTTGTAAAAAAAGATAAAAAAGCCGAAAAACCGTTGTCAAAAAAGGCTTATTTGCCGAGTCCCTCGCGCGGCGACGCGTTATTTTCCCTGCGATAGATACGGTAAAAATTTGAATAGCTCGCAAATCCTGCCTCTATGCAAGCCTCCTTGAGGCTTGCGCCGTTTTTTTTGCACAGGTGCGACACATACATAAGTCGTTTGTGGTTTATGTATCCATTCACCGTGTAGCCCGTTGCCTCCTTGAACAGCCGGCACAGGTGGTATTTGGATACAAACACATTTTTGCATATGTCGTCCAGCGTTATTTCGCTCTGAAAATTGTTGTTGATGTAGTCTATCACATTTTGCGCCTTCGACCGGGACGGCAGCGCGCGCTCAAAAAGCTCTACGTTGCACATGGTATATATCAGTTCTATCACATATGCCCTTGCCACGGGGCTGTCGTGTGTTTCGCCGTTTTCTATGCAGGCACGCAGCTTTTGCACAATGCTCTGCAAGCCGCTCTCCATCGCCTCGTTGCCGTTTATCTTTCGGTTGGTGCCGGCGGAGTGCTCCGAGAGGATTTTTTCGTATTTTGTCATGTTGTTTTCTGCAAAAAAATCGCCCGATATTCCCATGACCATGCGTTTGTACACCGAGCGCGAGTTGTGCATAACCCGGTGCATCTCGTCGGGACGGATAAAGAGTATGTCATAAGGGCTGAGGGTGTAGCGCCTGCCCTCTATCACAAATGATGCGTCGCCGCCGATGAATATGTACAGTTCGTATTCGCTGTGGTTGTGCAGACGAAAGTGCTCGTTGTTGGACATGGTTTCCTGCCAGCTGACAGTGAGGTTTTTTTCGCAGTATCGTATGTTTGGTTGGATTTTTGTTGGCATG
The DNA here is from genome assembly GCA_905210855.1 of uncultured Clostridia bacterium. Lineage (GTDB taxonomy): Bacteria > Bacillota > Clostridia > UMGS1810 > UMGS1810 > RGIG4708. The sequence goes on along the minus strand of CAJLYL010000073.1, from coordinate 5,687 downwards.
GTGCGTTTTCCTTTCCGCTTTGTAGTGAGCGCGTCTTTTGTGGATATATTTTATTATACACGCACGCAGACTTGTGTCGTCTGTGTATGTATTTTTTATTCTTGCCGACTCGGACAGCAGTACGGTGGCGCTGAACCCGTCGTCTCAGAATAAAAAATACATACACATCCTTTGATGAAATGCTTTCTGCGCTCATTGCGCTGAATTCGCTCACACAAAGTAAAATATACCCACACTCGTCTCTGAGTAAGTTTGTTACGATATATCAATTTTCGTTGACATCTGTATCATATCATAAAAGAGCAACATTTGCAATGTTTATGAAAAAAATAATGTGGTTTTTCTATATTTTTTGATGTATAATAGGGGCAAATAAATCGCCGCACCGCGGCAGACGGAGGTCAACCATGTTAAAATATCACATTTCGGGATTTTCCGATGAAATTGATTCTGACATCAAGCTTCAGTTTGAGCACCTGAACAAGCTCGGCATAGAGTATTTTGAGCCGAGAGGGATAAACGGAACAAATATATCCGCCCTCACGCTCGATGAGGCAAAACAGCTGAATGAGACTATGGATAAGTACGGCATAAAGGTGTCGTCCATCGGTTCGCCCATAGGCAAAATAGGCATTAAGGATGAATTTGAGCCGCATCTCGATAAGCTTGCCCACACCATAGAAATTGCGAAAATCCTTGGTACAAAGTACATAAGAATTTTTTCTTTCTTCATTCCGAAGGAGGACGACCCGGCAATACACCGTGATGAGGTTATGACGCGCATGAAGGCTATGACGGCGCTCGCTGAAAAGGAAGACGTCATTCTTTTGCATGAAAACGAAAAAGACATCTACGGCGACATTGCCGTAAGGTGCAAGGATATCCTCGATACTGTGAATTCGGACAACCTGCGCGCGGTGTTCGACCCGGCAAACTTTGTTCAGTGCGGACAGGTGACATATCCCGACGCGTATGATATGCTTAAGGACCATGTTGTATATATGCACATAAAGGACGCGCTGTTTGCGGACGGCTCGGTTGTGCCGGCAGGTCACGGCGACGGCAGGGTGCAGGATATTCTGCAGGCACTCTCGGACAGGAATTACGAGGGCTTCCTCAGCCTGGAGCCGCACCTCGGCTCATTTGACGGCTTGGGCGACCTTGAGGTGGGCGACGAGATGCTCTCTCTCACAAAATCCGATGCCGGCAAATTCACACTGGCATATAATTCACTCAAAAAAATTCTTGATGATATGCAATAAGAAAGGGGATTGCAAAAATGGAATTGCTTAAAGAAGTAAGGGTAGGTATAGTCGGCTGCGGAAACATGGGTTCATCCCACGCAAAGACTATATACGGCGGCGAGGTGCCGCGCATGAAGCTGACCGCACTGTGCGATATTGCCGAGGTCAGAAAAAAGGCTATGACGGAGCTCTATCCCGATGTTGCGTTTTTTGACACATCGGCAGAGCTTATCCGCAGCGGATTGGTAGACCTGGTGGTGGTTGCCGTGCCGCACTATGACCACGCGCCGATTGCCATAGACGCGTTTGAAAACGGACTCAATGTCATCACGGAAAAACCTGCCGGTGTGTACACAAAGCAGGTGCTCGAGATGAACGAGGCGGCAAAAAAATCCGGCAAGCTGTTCGGAATCATGTACAATCAGCGCACAAATCCGCTCTATAAGAGAGTGAAGAAGCTTATAGACGACGGCGACCTCGGCACGATTAAGAGGGTGCAGTGGACGATTACAGACTGGTACAGACCTCAAGCGTATCACGACAGCTGCACATGGCGCTCCACATGGAAAACCGAGGGCGGCGGCGCACTCATCAATCAAAATCCGCATCAGCTCGACCTCTGGCAGTGGATGTTTGGAATGCCGTCCAGGATTATGTCTCATGTATCATTCGGCAAGTATTACGACATAGAGGTTGAGGACGATGTTACGGCTTTTATGCAGTATGACAGCGGCATGACCGGAGTTTACATCACATCGACAGGCGAGGCTCCCGGGACAAACAGGCTTGAGATTGCCTGCGACATGGGCAGAATAGTCATAGAAAAAAACAAGCTCACCTTCAACAGAAATGTGGTGTCCGAGAGAGAATTTAACAAAACCTTTGACGGCATATTCGGTCAGCCCGAGTGCTGGAACTGCGAGATTCCGATTGACGGTGCACCCGGCGAGCAGCACAAGGGCATATTCAAAAATGTTGCCAAGGTGCTTACGCAGGGCGGAGAACTGCTTGCGCCCGGGTATGATGGCATAAAGGGACTCACCATATCCAACGCCATACATTACAGCGCATGGACGGGCGGTTGGGCAGATTGCAGCAATTTCCCGCACGATGAATTCTACAATCTGCTTCAGGACAGAATCAGGAACTCAAAGGTTGTAAAAAAGGTTGTACAGAAGACAACCGGAACTGAGGGAACTTATTAATTTTTTCGGAGAAGATTATGAAAAACGCTTGCATAGTCGGCTACGGGGCAATAGGCCCCGTGCACGCCGACGCAATAGACAAATGCCCCGATGCACAGCTCTGCGCAGTCTGCGAGATAGACGCCGACCGTGCAAAAAAGTGCACCGACGCATACGGCGGCGTGATTTATTATGCCGATTTTGACAAGATGCTGTGTGATGACAACATCGATGTCGTGCATATCTGCACGCCGCACTACCTTCATGAACCCATGGCGAAAGCAGCGCTTTGCGCCGGCAAGGATGTTGTGCTTGAAAAACCGGTGTGCATGAACCGCGACGAGATGAAAAGCATAATCGACGCTGCAAACCGGCACAGCGACAAAAGGGTGTGCGTTATGCTGCAAAATCGCACAAACGCCTGCATCCGCAGGATGCAGAGCATAGCCGCCGGCGGAGAGACGGGCAAGCTCATGGGCATAATAGCCACACTTTCGTGGCACCGTGACGAAAAATACTATGCGCACGATTCGTGGCGCGGCAAATGGGCGACAGAGGGCGGCGGACTTATGATTAATCAGGCGGTTCATCTGCTTGACCTTATGGTTATGTTCGGCGGCAAGCCAATTAGGGTTAATTCCAATCTGTCGCACTGGAAGATAAGCAACATAGAGGTTGAGGACACGGCAAACGCGCTTGTGCAATTTGAGAGCGGCGTTTGCGGAGTTTTCAGCGCAACCAACTGCCATTCGTGCGATTCGCCGTTTTACCTGGAGCTTGATTTTAAAAATGTCAGGCTGAGGTATGCCGACGGTGTGCTCTACCGCATTGCGGGTGACGACATCAGTATAATAGAGCGCGATGTCAAGTCGAGCATCGGCAAAAAATACTGGGGCAGCGGTCATGCCAGGGTGACGGAGGCTTTTTATTCGTCGCTCGAGGGCAGGGAACAGCCGTATACAACCCTGCGTGATGCCGAGGATTCCATGGACGTTATGTTTGCCATGTATGAAAAAGGTGTTATTTAATAATTTAAGTGAATCTTATCTGTTCGGCTCGTGAGCATATATTTTATTTTGGCTCACTCTGCCGTCGAAACAAGCAGCGCATTGTGCGCTGCAAATCGGAGATTTACAGCTTACTCGCTTTGCTGTTTCTCCTCTTTCCCACCGTGTACCCGAAGGGTGAAAAGGCACACTACGCTACCGCCTTTTTGGGAACCCTGCGCAGAACTCGCTCACACAAAATAAAATATACGCCCATTCGCCTTTGCATAATTTTTTGCAAAAGCGACGGGATATGTTGTGTGTCGGCAAGATTCATATACCGCGAGATTCACATTAACTGACAGGAGGAAACAATATGAAAATGACTTTCAGGTGGTACGGGAAGGACGACCCCGTAACCTTGGAAAAAATAAAACAGATTCCCGGTGTTACGGGAATAGTCACGGCGATATATGATATCCCCGTGGGTCAGGCGTGGAGTTATGAGCGCATAATGCAGCTCAAGCAGGAGGTGGAGGACGCAGGCTTTGAGCTGAGCGTCATAGAGAGTGTGTCCGTCCATGAGGACATCAAGATGGGCTGCGGCAGGAGAGACGAATACATAGCCAACTACTGCACCACTCTGCGCAACCTTGCAAAGGCAGGCATAGACTGCGTTTGCTATAACTTTATGCCCGTGTTCGACTGGACGAGATCCGACCTGGCGCATCCGCTGCCGGACGGCTCCAACGCGCTCATATACGACAGCGCAACGGTTGAAAAAATGAATCCCCTCACGAGCGAACTGTCTCTCCCGGGCTGGGATTCCAGCTACACCAAGGACGGCATGAAGGCGCTGCTTGAGGCATATAAAAACATCTCGGAGGAGGATTTGTGGAACAATCTTTCCTACTTTCTCTCTCATGTTATAAAGGTTGCCGAAGAAGTCAAGGTTAAGATGGCAATTCATCCGGACGACCCGCCTTGGAGCATATTCGGTCTGCCCAGGATAATCACGTGCAAGGCAAACCTTGAAAGATTTTTGAAACTGTATGACAGCAAGTACAATGGACTCACGCTCTGCACAGGCTCGCTCGGCGTATCGCCCGACAATGACATCATAGACATGATTCATTCCTTTGCAGACAGGATTCATTTTGTGCACATCAGAAACATAAAAATCACGGGTGACAGATGCTTTGAGGAGGCAGGCCATAAGACAGACTGTGGTTCTCTCGATATCTGCGGCATAGTGAAGGCATACTGCGACGAGGGATGGGACGGATATGTGCGCCCCGACCACGGCAGAATGATATGGGGCGAGACGGGCAGACCGGGTTACGGTTTGTATGATAGGGCGCTCGGCGCGGTGTATATCAACGGGCTTTGGGAGGCTTTTGACAGGGCGAAAGGAGAGAAATAAAATGAATTTGCCATTAAATATTAATCTAAAAGGAAAAACGGCGGTTGTCACGGGAGGCGGCGGTGTGCTTTGCTCGTTGTTTGCACAGGCTGTCGCCGCGTCGGGCGCGAAGGTTGCCGTGCTCGACCTTAACGGGGCGGCGGCAAAAAAGGTTGCCGAGGATATAGAAAAAAACGGCGGCACGGCTATGGGCATCGCGGCAAATGTGCTTGAAAAGGCGAGCCTTGATGCGGCAAAGAAGATTATAAACGATGCATACGGCAGAGTGGACATCTTAATTAACGGTGCCGGCGGCAACAACCCCAAGGGTACAACGACAAAAGATTACTTTGAGGAAGCAGACCTTGCGGACGACAGCATAAAGACATTTTTCGATCTTGATCAGTCCGGCGTTGAGTTTGTGTTTAATCTTAATTTCATGGGTACGCTTATTCCGACGCAGGTGTTTGCTATGGATCTCAAGGACAGCGAGGACGCGGTTATCATAAACATATCGTCCATGAATGCATTCACTCCGCTCACCAGAATTCCGGCATACAGCGGAGCAAAGGCGGCTGTGTCCAACTTTACGCAGTGGCTTGCGGTGCATTTCTCCAAGGTGGGCATAAGGGTAAACGCCATTGCCCCGGGCTTTTTCCTTACGCATCAGAATCATGATTTGCTTATAGATAAAGACGGAAACTATACTGCGCGCTCGCAAAAAATTCTGTCGCAGACCCCGATGGGACGTTTCGGCGCACAGGAGGAGCTGCTCGGAACCTTGCTTTGGCTGCTTGAGCCTAAGGCGTCGGGCTTTGTCAACGGCGTTGTTGTGCCGGTTGACGGCGGTTTTTCTGCTTACAGCGGTGTG
>CAJLYL010000072.1 GCA_905210855.1 uncultured Clostridia bacterium | reverse complement strand
ACAAACCTCAATCAGTGCGGTGGCGCAGAACTCGCTCACTCAAAATAAAATACACACCCCCTCGCCTGTGCGGAATCTGCGTTTGGCGGTAGGGGTCGATGCCCACATCGACCCGTGCAAATTGACATAATGCACGAATAAAAAATTGTGACGCGAAAGCATCATATCAGAAAGGAATCATGGATATGGATAATAATCAACAAAAGACATTATATCGCTCCGATTTTGAACACGACGCCTGCGGAATAGGCGCGGTCATCAGCATAGACGGCGTAAAATCGCACTCTGTTGTTGAGGACGCGCTCTCCATAGTGGAGCGTCTGGAACACCGCGCCGGCAAGGACGCCACGGGCGAGACCGGTGACGGAGTGGGCATAATGCTGCAGATATCGCACGGCTTTTTTTCCAAGCTGTGCGCCAAGGAGGGCATAGAAATAGGCGGTGAGCGCGACTACGGCGTGGGGATGTTCTTCTTGCCGCAGAGCACGCTTGCGCGCAGACAGGCGCAAAAGATGTTTGAGGTCATCTGCGCCAAAGAGGGTGTAAAATTTCTCGGCTGGCGCGAGGTTGACACCAGCCCCGAAATCCTGGGCGAAACGGCGCGCAGCTCCATGCCTGCCATAGTGCAGTGCTTTGTGGAGCGCCCCGGGAAGATTGCCAAAGGACTGGATTTTGACAGAAAGCTCTATGTAATCCGCCGTGTGTTCGAGCAGAGCAACGAGGATTCGTACGTTGTGTCGCTCTCGTCGCGCACCATTGTGTACAAGGGAATGTTCCTTGTAAATCAGCTGCGCAGATTCTATGCGGATTTGTACAATGAGGATTATTGCAGTGCCATAGCCATGGTACACTCCAGATTTTCCACCAACACCACCCCGAGTTGGGAGAGGGCGCACCCGAACAGATTTATCCTGCACAACGGTGAGATAAACACCATCCGCGGCAATGCCGACCGTATGCTCGCCAGGGAGGAAACCATGAGCTCGCCCTACCTTGCGGACGACATAGACAAGGTGCTGCCCGTCATTGCAAAGTCGGGTTCGGACTCGGCTATGCTCGACAACACCCTGGAATTCCTTGTTATGAACGGTATTCCGCTGCCGCTTGCGGTTATGATGACCATACCCGAGCCGTGGAAGAACGACCCCAACATCAGCAGGGAAAAACGCGACCTTTACAGATACTATGCCACAATGATGGAGCCGTGGGACGGCCCGGCGGCGATACTCTTCTCCGACGGGGACATCATGGGCGCCGTGCTCGACAGAAACGGTCTGCGGCCGGCAAGATACTACATTACAAAAGACAGAAAACTCATCCTCTCGTCAGAGGTGGGTGTGCTTGACATTGCACCGGAGAACATTGTGCTCAAATCACGTCTGCGCCCGGGCAAAATGCTGCTTGTGGACACCGTGGCAAAAAAGGTTATATCGGACGAGGAGTGCAAGGAATACTATGCGCACCGTCAGCCGTACGGCGAGTGGCTCGATTCCGAGCTTGTAAGGCTGTCCGACTTGCCCGTGCCAAACAAAAAAGTTCCGCACTACTCCCAGGAAGAGCGCGACAAGCTGTACAAGGCATTCGGCTACACCTATGAGGAGATTATCAACTCCATACTGCCTATGGCAAAAACGGGCAGCGAGGCTACCGCGTCCATGGGCTGCGATGTGCCCCTTGCGGTGCTCTCGCAGAAGCACAGACCGCTGTTTGATTATTTCAAGCAGCTGTTCGCACAGGTTACCAATCCGCCCATCGACGCCCTCCGCGAGGAAGTTGTCACAGACACAACGGTGTATGTGGGCTCGGACGGAAATCTGCTTGTTGAAGAGCCGAAGAACTGCCGCGTGCTCAAAATCAACAACCCGATTCTCACCAGTGTTGACCTGATGAAAATCAAAAACATGAAGAAAAAAGGCTTTAAGACGGAGACTATATCTCTGCTTTACTATAAAAACACATCGCTTCAAAAGGCGCTCGACAGGCTATTTGTAGACTGCGACAGGGCATACCGCAACGGCTCGAACATTCTCATCCTCTCCGACAGGGGAGTGGACGAAAATCACGTTGCCATACCGTCCCTGCTTGCGGTGTCGGCTATGGAGCAGTATCTCATCCGCACCAAAAAGCGAACTGCGGTGTCGATTATCTTAGAGAGCGCAGAGCCGCGCGATGTGCACCACTTTGCCACACTGCTCGGCTACGGTGCGCGCGCGGTCAATCCGTATCTTGCGCAGGAGTGCATAGCGGAGCTTATCGACATAAACAGGCTCGACAAGGACTACCACACCGCGATATCCGACTACAACAACGCCATACTCCACGGCATAGTGAAGATTGCTTCCAAAATGGGTATATCCACGCTGCAATCCTACCAGTCGGCGCAGATTTTTGAGGCGGTCGGCATAAGCAAAGCTGTCATTGACGAATACTTCACCAACACCGTAAGTCCGGTTGACGGCATAGGGCTTAAGGAGATAAACGACGGCGTGGAGTGGAGGCACAGCCATGCTTTCGATCCGCTTGAGCTGGGCGTTGACACAACCCTTGACAGCGTGGGCAGCCACAAGCTGCGCAGCGGCGAGGGCACGGAGGATCACCTCTACAATCCGCAGACGATAATAGCGCTCAGAGAGGCAACCCACATGGGTTCATACGAGCGGTTCAAGGAGTACACCGCTATGGTGGACGACGAAACCAGACCCCACACTCTGCGCGGACTGCTCGACATGGTGTACGACAAAGACGGCGGCATACCGCTTGACGAGGTTGAACCGGCGTCCGAGATTGTGAAAAGATTTAAAACCGGAGCTATGTCATACGGCTCTATATCCGAGGAGGCGCACACCTGCATGGCAATTGCCATGAACCGCCTGGGCGGCAAGTCGAACTCCGGCGAGGGCGGCGAAGAGCCGTCGCGCTACGGCACGGAGAAAAACAGCGCCATAAAACAGGTTGCATCCGGCAGATTCGGCGTGACGAGCGAGTATCTTGTGAGCGCGCACGAAATTCAGATTAAAATGGCTCAGGGTGCAAAACCGGGCGAGGGCGGACATCTGCCGGGCAGCAAGGTTTACCCCTGGATTGCGAAAAACAGATATTCCACACCCGGGGTATCGCTCATTTCGCCGCCGCCTCACCACGATATATATTCCATTGAGGATTTGGCACAGCTGATATACGACCTCAAGAATGCAAACAGAGACGCGCGCATCTCGGTCAAGCTGGTGTCCGAGGCGGGCGTGGGCACAATCGCATCCGGCGTGGCAAAGGCAGGCGCGGGGCTTATACTCATATCGGGCTATGACGGCGGCACGGGCGCTGCTCCGCAAAGCTCTATCCACAATGCCGGTCTCCCGTGGGAGCTGGGCCTTGCAGAGGCGCACCAAACTCTCGTCCGCAGCGGACTGCGCACCAGGGTGCGCCTGGAGACGGACGGCAAGCTGATGAGCGGCAGAGACGTCGCCATAGCTTGTATGCTCGGTGCGGAGGAATTCGGCTTTGCCACCGCTCCGCTCATCTCTATGGGCTGCGTTATGATGAGGGTGTGCAATCTGGACACCTGCCCTGTCGGCATTGCTACTCAGAACCCCGAGCTGCGCCGCAGATTTTGCGGCAAGCCGGAGTATGTCATGAACTTTATGATGTACATTGCCGAGGAGCTGCGCGAGATTATGGCAAAGCTCGGTGTGCGCACGATAGATGAGCTTGTCGGCAGAACAGACCTGCTCAAGGTGAGGGAAAACAGTGTGGTTAAGAACGCAAAGACGCTCGATTTCTCCGAGATTCTCGGCGAGGGCGGCTGCGCTGTCCACTGCGACCCCAAGGATAAATACGACTTTGAACTTGAAAAAACGCTTGACGAATCCGTGCTGCTGCCGGAATTCAAGAGCTATATAAGCAAAAAGAAACCCCACGAGGCAAGCGTGAAGATCTGCGGTATAAACCGTACTTTCGGCACTATACTCGGCTCGGAGATAACCAAAAAATTCGGCAACACTCTCGGCGACGACACCTACACCGTGAACTGCACGGGCGGCGGCGGTCAGTCATTCGGCGCGTTTATACCAAAGGGAATGACCCTGCGCCTGTTTGGCGACAGCAACGACTATTTCGGCAAGGGACTCTCGGGCGGCAAGCTGATTGTTTTGCCGCGGGAAGGCTCTGCTTTTGAGGCGGAGAAGAATGTCATCATCGGCAATGTGGCGCTCTACGGCGCTACATCGGGCACGGCGTATATAAACGGCGTTGCCGGCGAGAGATTTTGTGTGCGCAACTCCGGCGCAACGGCTGTTGCGGAGGGCTGCGGCGACCACGGCTGCGAATACATGACGGGCGGCAGAGTTGCCGTGCTGGGCGCAACGGGCAAAAACTTTGCCGCAGGCATGAGCGGCGGCGTGGCATATGTGCTTGACGAGCACCACGATTTTTATCTCAGGCTCAACAAGCAGATGGTAAGTATGTCGTCCGTCACGGAGAAGCACGATATTGAGGAACTCAGAAGCATGATAGAAAACCATGTTGCGGCAACGGATTCAAAACTCGGCAAAAAAATCCTTGCGGATTTTGACGAATATCTGCCGCTGTTCAAAAAAATCATCCCCAATGACTATCAGCGGATGATTGCAACGATAGGCAGACTTGAAGAAAAGGGTATTCCGCATGAGCAGGCAAAACTCGACGCGTTTTACTCTATCAGAAATTCGTAAGGGAGGCTGACCAATCATGGGAAAAATAACAGGTTTTATGGAATTTGACAGAGAGGTAAATCCCTCTGCCGAGCCTAAGGACAGGATAAAGAATTTTAATGAATTTCATCCGCCGCTCGAGAAAGACAAGCGGTGCGAGCAGGCGGCGCGCTGCATGAACTGCGGCGTACCCTTCTGCCAGTCGGGGGCGCAGTTCGGGGGTATGTTCTCCGGCTGTCCGCTGCACAACCTAATCCCCGAGTGGAATGACGAGGTATACAACGGCGACTGGGAGCTTGCGCTCGCGCGGCTGCTCAAGCGCAACAATTTTCCGGAGTTTACGGGCAGAGTTTGCCCTGCTCTGTGCGAGGCGGCTTGCACCTGCGGCATGAACGGCGATTCGGTCACCGTGCGCGAAAACGAACTTGCCATTATAGAAGAGGGTTACAAAAACGGGTGGATAAAGCCACACGCACCGGCGGTGCGCAGCGGCAAAAAGGTTGCCGTGATAGGTTCCGGCCCTGCCGGACTGACCGTCGCGGACAGGCTCAACGCGCGCGGACATCATGTGACGGTGTACGAGAGGGACGCCGAGCCGGGCGGACTGCTCATGTACGGCATACCCAACATGAAACTTGACAAAAAGGTCATTCGCCGCCGCATAGATATAATGAAGAAATCGGGCATAAAATTCATCACAAACACCGACGTCGGCAAGGATGTCAAGGCAAAAACGCTTGAAAAAGAGTTTGACGCAATAGTGCTCTGCTGCGGTTCAAAAAAACCGAGAGACCTGAAAGTATCCGGCAGGGAGAGCGGCGGAGTTCATTTTGCCGTGGACTACCTGGGCGACGCCACGAGAGAACTTGTGGGCGAGATATCGGTAACGCCGATTAACGCGTCGGGCAAGAATGTAGTAATAGTAGGCGGCGGCGACACGGGCAACGACTGTGTCGGCACGGCTATACGCCAGGGCTGCGCCTCGGTTTGTCAGCTTGAGATGATGCCCAAGCTGCCGGACGCCAGGGCAGAGAACAACCCATGGCCGCAGTGGCCGCGCGTCTGCAAGACCGATTACGGTCAGCAGGAGGCAATAGCGGTGTTCGGCGCAGATCCGCGCATATACACCACCACCGTCAAGGAGATTATCTCCGACGACAACGGCAACGTCTCGGCGGTAAAGACGGTTAAACTCGCGTTTGAAAAAGACAAAAAATCGGGCAGGAGCGTCATGAAAGAAGTGCAGGGCAGCGAGCAGACAATTCCGTGCGAACTGCTGCTGATAGCAGCCGGTTTTGTCGGCTGTGACGACTATGTGATAAAGAGCTTCGGCGTGAATGTCACCGAGCGCGGCGCTGTTGCCGCAAACGGATATTTTACGGATTGTGAAAAAATCTTTGCCGCAGGCGATTGCCGCCGCGGACAGTCATTGGTTGTCTGGGCGATTGCCGAGGGCAGAGAGTGCTCAAAAAAAGTGGACGAGTATCTCATGGGTTACACCAACATGATATAAACAAACTGCACCGAAAGCGTACTTTCCGTATGCTTTCGGTGCAGTTTTTCAGATAAGATATCTTTTCTTCCGTTTCGCTTATCAGCTTTAATGCGGTAGATTTGTTGCCAAGTGTTTGCGATATGTATGTTGCGGCATCACGCATATCTTCATGAGCCGCACGGGTGATTTCAATTTTCATTTGATTGCCTCTTTTATCTCTGCCATTACTGTGTCAAAATCCTCTACCGCTCCGCTTCTTATATCATTAAATCCTTTTTCGATTTTGTTATAAAGCTCATATTTTCCGCACAGCTTGTCATAGGTTTCCATGCTCATTACTGCGAGGTCTCCTTTTCCGTTTTTGGTAATAAACACGGGTTCGCTGTGTTTGTGGCAAAAGTCAGATATCTCGGCATAGCTGTTTCTGAGGTCTGCGCTCGGTCTTATGTTTGGCATGGTGCTCACTCCTTAATATACACATATTATATGCATAGTATATCACAATTATGATATTAAGCCAATATAAAAAACGGATATCATTTTGAAATAATGATATCCGTTTTTTGTCAAAACATCTTTTTAGCCTTCATAAACACTGCCACGCCTGCGGCGAGGACAACCGCAAAGCCGAGCACAATCCAGAATCCGAAAGGATTTGCCGCAAAGGGCACCATAACATTCATGCCCCACAGGCTTGCGACTATGGTCGGTATCGTCATGATAATGGTTATCAGCGTGAGTATCTTCATGACGATGTTAAGATTGTTTGATATAACCGAGGCGAATGCGTCCATTGTGCCGGAGAGAATGTCGCGGTAGATGGTACACATCTCTATTGCCTGCTTATTCTCTATGATGACATCCTCAAGCAAATCGGTGTCATCGGGATATTTGCGTATAAAGCTCATGCGCAGCAGCCTCTCGAGCACCGCCTCGTTGCCCTTGAGCGAGGTGGAAAAATACACAAGGCTCTTTTCCAGCCCGAGCATACCGATGAGCTCCTTGTTCTTCATGGATTTGTGCAGCTCTGTCTCAAGCTCCGTGCTGCGCTTGTCTATAATGCGCAGATGATACAAAAATCTTGCCGCGTTGCGGTAGAGCAGCTGGAGGATGAATCTGTTGCATTTCTTGGTGGAGAAGCCCCTCACCCTGCCGGTATAAAAATCCTTGGTTATGGGTGCCTCCTTCAGGCACACCGTAATTATGCAGTTGGGCATGAGCACTATGCCAAACGGTATGGTGATGTACTCGTGACCGCTCTCGCCGGTCTCAATCACGGGGGTGTCAACAAGTATCAGCGTCTGACCGTCCTCGGTCTCAATACGCGATCTTTCCTCTTCGTCGAGTGACGCGCGCAGAAAATCCGCGTCAACTCCGGTCATTTTTACAACGCTGTCAAGCTCTGCCTTTGTGGGCGCACACAGGTCTATCCAGCACTCGGGCATAAACTCTTCAAGCTCGTTTACCTTGGTATCGTCTGTTCGATAAAGCTTCAACATAAAAAAACACCTGCTTTCACATTATTCTCGGGGCGCCAAAACTAAATCCGCCCGATAAACGCAAAATGCAGGGGTAGATAAAAAATGCGGTTTGCCGCTCCGGCATCAAATTTTTAACTGTCTACTTCGAGGGACAGAATCCATCGCGACTAACCTCCATAAATCAAATTTGGGTGAAAAACACACCAACTACATTATACGCCCGATTTATACCCGTTGTCAAATGTTTAGACAAAAATTTTTTCACAAAGTTTTATGATGTTTTTGCAAAAAAGCAATTAAATCTTGCAAAAAAGACAATTCTTTCGCTCAAAAACGTTTTTTAGCTTGCATTAAAGGAAAATATGTGCTATCATTACAGATGAAAAAATTGAATTATCACATGAAGTGTCGGTTGTGTACCCCAATATACCGATTTTCGGATAGGCTTCCCATTGAGGGGAAGGCTTTGAAAGCAAACGGATTATATTTGAGGGCACAATCGGTGAAAAGGGAATCGGGTGAGAATCCCGAGCGATAACGGTCGCCGTATGTGGGCGAATGTTGTCCGCCGCCGTTGACGAAAGTCAGTCATTGGGAAACCGAGAAGGCAGGCGCGACAGACGGAGTAGCGCACGAGCCGGAAGACCTGCTTTGATGTCGTTTTGCAAAAACAATCCGCTTGTAAGAAACGGCTTTTTCGCGCGCATTTTGCGTGCCGATTTGTGATACACACAGAAAAAACTCCGCTGTGGCAGTCCTTGTTAGACAAGGACTGCCGCTTTTTGGTTTTTAATCAATGCAAAAGTCGGTGCCCCAGTTCGGGTGGGGGTATATTTTATTTTGGCTCGCTCGGACAGCAGTGCGGTAGCGCTGAACTC